>NZ_JBFTHK010000032.1:0-34215 GCF_056394205.1 Arthrobacter sp. 10T413_2
GACCCTGGTTGACCAGTACTTCCCGCCGGCCGGCGACACCTACTGGGTGCAGCGCCAAACCGGGCTGGAGGCCGATGCTTCGTGGAGACCACTACGTCAGGAAGTGTCAGTGCAGACGTAGGTTTCGTGAGAGGGCGTGAACCGGTGTTAGTCTGAGTTCGCATCGAAGAAGTCAGGAGTTCGAATCTCCTTAGCTCCACAGTTGATGGGCGGCCCGGCGGAACAGTTGCCGTGGCGGCCCTGTGAACGTTGCAGCCCGCGACAGCCACGCCAGCGCCGGAATCCAGTGCCGCAAACCAGGGCGGAAATCCACTGCAGACAAGGCCACGAACCATGAAGAACACCCTCTCGCTCGCTCTGATTCTGCTGACTCTTCTGCTGGCCGCCTGCTCCGCCGCCCCTACTTCAGAAGCGACCGCCGGCAGCCCGTCCACGGGGCTGGCGGCGTCGCTTCCCAAACCGAACCCGGCCCAGCAGGACGCGCTCCTGGCCGCCTTCGGCCGGATCAACCCGCGCCTGTCGAACGATCACGCCGTCGAGACGGCCCGCGGCCTCTGCGGCCGTCTGCTGGGGCAATCGTCGGCGGACCAGCTCATCGCCGCGGCAAAGGCGGCATTCACTAACGGCGACGTCCCGGTTGTCTCGGACGAGGAAGCCCAGCGGATTCTCTCGGCGATCGGGGCCAACGGGTTCTGCCGTTAGCCTTGTAGGTGACACGAGGAGAACAATGACCACCCTGAAAGAACGCCTGCACGCCGACGTCGTGAGCCACATGAAGGACCGTAACAAGGTTGCCCTCACCACTGTGCGCAACGTCCTGGGCGAGATCGAAACCCGGGAGAAGTCGGGCAAGACGCCGATCGTCCTGGACGACTCGCAGGTGACCTCCCTCCTGCAAAAGGAAGCCGCCAAACGCCGCGACACGGCCCGCATCTACACCGAGGCGGGAGAAACCGAACGTGCCGCCGCCGAGATCGCCGAGGCCGAGGTGATCGAAGCCTACCTGCCCAAGGCACTCACCKCKGCGGAGGTCGAGGCGATCGTGGACGAGGCCATCGCCGCGCTCAAGGCCGAGGGCGTCGAACTGTCCCTTCGCCAGCTCGGTGCAGTGATGAAGCCTGTCACCGCCAAGGTGGCCGGACGTTTCGACGGCAAGGCCGTCAGCGAAATCGTGCGCAACCGTCTCTCGCAGCAATGAGCCTGATCCGGCTGCACGACGTCGGGGTCCGCTTCGAGAACACACAAATCCTCCGCGAGGCCTTCTTCCGCCTCGAACCGGGAGACCGGGTGGGCCTGATTGGCAAGAACGGCTCCGGCAAAACGACCATCCTCAAGCTGATCCTGGACCAGGTCTCTCCGGACGCCGGAACGGTCACCGTGGAACAGGGGACCAGGGTGGGGTACTTCTCCCAGTTTTCCGAGCTCGACGGCGAGGCAACAATCCTTGACGTACTTGACGGCCTGTTCGTTGAAATCAAGGCTGCCGAGGCCGAGCTCGCGGCCATCGACGCTGCCATTGCCGCGGACCCTGACGGCGCCGAACTCGACCGGCTGATCCGGCGTCAGGCCGAGCTGTTCGAGGACATGGACCGCCTCGACGGATGGGACTACACGCGGCGCATCGACACCGTCCTGACCACGCTGGGGTTCAGCAGGGCCCACCGCACCTGCTCGATTGACGAACTGTCCGGCGGCTGGCGAAACCGCGCCGCCCTGGCCAAGATCCTGTTGGAGGGMCCGGACGTCCTGCTCCTCGACGAGCCCACCAACTTCCTGGATGTGGCCGGCGTCGAATGGCTGGAAAGCTGGTTCCGCGACTTCAAGGGCKCCGCGATCATCGTCTCGCACGACCGGAAATTCCTTGACGCCGTCGTCACCCGGATCATCGAGGTGGAAAACTTCCACCTGCACGAGTACCCGGGAAATTTCGCCGAGTACGTTGTCCAGAAGCAGTTCCGGCTCAAGACGCTCGAGGCGCAGTTCGTCCATGAATCCGAGCTTCTGGCCTTCGAAGCAGAGGGTATCGCCGACCGCCGCGAGGCCACCAAGGCCGCCAGCCGCGGGCTTGGGAACCAGCTGGCCAAGATCAAGAAATCGCGCACGCCCCGGCCGGTTGACCAGATCGTCACGGAGATCTACGGCGGCCTGCACGTGAAGGATGTCCTTTGCCGGGTGGAAGCGCTGGGCAAGTCCTACKGCGACAAAGTGTTGTTCGAGGACCTGAGCTTTGAGATCCGCCGCGGCAACAGGATTGTGGTCTTGGGCTCCAACGGCAGCKGCAAGTCAACGCTGCTCAAAGTCCTGACCGGCGAGGAACAGGCGGATTCCGGTGACGTGGCCTGGGCCAAGGGGCCGGGTTTTGTGTCATACAACCAAATGCTGGATGAGCTCGACGACGCCGACACCGTGTCCCACGCGGTCAACGCGCTGCCGGACAGCCTCGCCTTCAGCGCCACGAAGAAGTCCGTCAACAGGTTCCTCGCGATGTTCCAGTTCTCCGAGGCCGACCTCAAACAGAAGATAGGGAATCTCTCCGGTGGACAGAAAGCACGCGTCGCCATGGCTCAGTGCCTTCTGTCCGGGGCCTCGGTGCTGCTTCTGGATGAGCCCACCAACCACCTCGACATGACCAGCACCCAAGTGATGGAGCGGGCACTGCTCCACTTCCCCGGGGCGGTGGTGGTGGTCAGTCACGACCGCTTCTTCAGTGAGAAAATCGCCAACCGTCACCTGGTCTTCGGCAGCGACGGTGCGCAACCCGGCGAGGTTGACGTCCGCGCCGCCTGAGTGGACGCCGGCCAAAAGAATGCGCCTTAAAGAACGCGGAGATGAACGGAAGCTCAGCGTTTGCCCAGCATTGGCTCAGGATGGGGCAGAAGCGGCTGATGAGCCACAAAACAGCTGATTCTGAAGGGTAATGTGGCGCTGGCTGCCGGTGGGGGGACCGGCAGCGGTCTCACTATCCGTTGTGAAAGGAATCTCCCATGGCAGGAATTTTCGGCTGGCTCAGCGCACTGGGCACCACCGGCAAGGCAGTAGTAGTTGCATCCKTCKTCGTCACCGGCGGGGCAGGCGCGGCGGCTGCTGCCGCGACCGCCGATTTCCCGGCTGACCCCACGTCGACGACATCGACCGACTCCCCGACGGCGGAGCCGAGCGACAGCCCGACCGACACTCCGACGTCTGAGCCGAGCGACAGCCCGACTGCGGAGCCGAGCGACAGCCCCTCATCTGAGCCGAGCGACAGCCCGACTGCGGAACCGAGCGACGACCCCTCATCTGAGCCGAGCGACAGCCCGACCGATGCCCCGACGTCCGAGCCTGGTGACACCCCGACATCCGCGCCGAGCGATCCGGCTGACTCGGAAACCCCGGCAGCGGATGACCAGGGTACKGACCAGGGCGGGAACGAGGGCAGCGACAACCAAGGCGAAGACCAGCAGGATTCTGCTGCGCCGAGTGCCCCCGCCTCTGCTCCGGCGGCCCCCGCCACTCCCGAGTCGCYGGCTGCCCCGGCACCTGCTGCTCCCTCGGCACCGGCCGAAGATKACGGACAGGGTTCGGCCGACGCTCCGGAATCTGACGGTTCCCACGAAGGGACCGGCAACAGCGGATGGGCACACCAGAACGCTGACGCGCACCGCGCCGCTGGCCAGACCAACGCTGCCGAACACCGCGGCGATGGTGGCGGCGACCACGCCGGCACGTCCAACGAACACGGCGGCTCCGGTGGYCACGGCCACGACGACTAGTTAGAAAGCCCGGCAAAACGGGGGTCCGGACCACTGGTCCGGGCCCCCGCCGTCGTGACGTCCCGAAAATGCCACGGCCCGGAAACGACACCGCGGAAAAATGACACGGCGAACCCGCCGCCGGGCGCGGGGTGCCGGGTCCGCGGGATAATGGAAGCATKACCGACCAGCAGCAGGACCGCGATCCGTGGGAGGAGTTCGACAGCCTCAAGCCGGCTGKCCCGGACCGCGTTGCCGGCTACCCCGGCGGGGAACCCCAAGGCTTCGGCTTCCGGACGGGCGTCCGCAGCGCCCGGGTGGCCTTCGGATTTGCCGTCTACTCCCTGGCGCTAGGCAGCATTCTGGTCCTCACCGGAGCCATCGTCTTCATCGGCAGCGGGAAGTGGCTGTTGCTCGGGCTCATKGTGGTGATAGAGGTCATCTTCGTCCTGGCGTTCCGCCGGCTCGTGGCCCAGGCTCGGAACAGGCGGACGTCGGGTTAGGTCCGGTCGTTCGCGGAACCGGACCTTCTTAGAGCCAGCCCTTCTTCTTGAAGATCGCGTACATGAGCGCCGCGGTGCCAGCCATGAGCGCGACTGCCATCGGGTAGCCCAGCGACCAGTGCAGCTCGGGCATGACGTCGAAGTTCATGCCGTAGAGCCCGGCCACGAACGTCGGTGCGAAGAAGATCGCGGCCCACGATGAGATCTTTTTGACCTGTTCGTTCTGTTCCGCGCTGGCCTCGTTCTGCCGGTTGGCGGTCAGAGTCCCGTCCAGGGTGAGCGCGTTCTGCAACAGGTCCCGGAAGGAATCGGCGCGGGAAATCAGCCGCTCCACATGGTCCTCGACGTCGCGGAGGCTGTGCTRCAGTTCGGTGTTCACCATGTACTTTTCGAAGCCGCGCCGGAGCTGGTGCATCATGGCCGGCAGCGGATGGATGGCGCGCTGGAAATGGATGACCTCGCGGGCGAGTTCGTAGATGCGCCGGGATACCAGCGGGTCGCCGCTGAAGAGCTGGTCCTCGATCTCGTCGATGTCGTTTTCCAGCCCGGCGACCACGGGGCCGTAGTCATCCACCACCTGGTCCATGAGCGCGTACAGGACCGCCTCCGGGCCGTGGCACAGCAGGTCCGGGCGGCGTTCCATCCGGCGCCGGACCTGCCCCACCACCCCCGTCTCGGCATGCCGGACGGTGACCACGAAGTTCCGGCCCGTGAAGACGTGCAATTYGCCGAACTCCACGGTTTCAGTCTCATCCAGGTACCGGGCGGGCCGGAGCACCGTGAACAGGTTGTCGTCATAGCGCTCGAGTTTGGGCCGCTGGTGCGCGGAAATCGCGTCCTCCACCGCCAGGTCGTGCAGGCCGAACTCCGCCGCGACGGCAGCCATTTCCTCCGGCGTGGGCCGGTAGAGACCAATCCAGGCCATGCCGCCGTGCTCGGTCAAGGTCTCGAAGGTCTGTTCGAGGTTCCGCGGCTCGACGGCACGGATACCGTCAACGTAGACGGCGTTGTCGATGATAGTCACCGGGACATTATCCAGTGTTCACCTGGAGTTCGTCGGCGCCGCCCCGGCGCGACGCGGACCGGCCGGGAACCAAGCCACTGCCTTGCACAAGCCTGCTGATGAGCGGTTCGGTCCGATAGGGGATATGGGTGTGCAGCGCCAGCACGGTTTCGGTACGGATGACTCCCTTGATCCGCAGGATCGACCGCAGGGCTGCCTGAAGGTTATGCGTATCGGTCGCCACCACGCGGCACCAGACATCGCCCCGCCCGGAGATCTCGTGGACTTCCAGCACCTGGGGGATCAGCCGCAAGGCGCCCACGACGCCGTCGAGTTCCCGGTGGTTGACCTCGATCGTCACGAAGGCGACGACGTCGTAGCCCACCGCTTCGAGGTCGATTTCGCGGCCGCCGTCGTGCAGTATGCCCGAGCGCAGCATTCGCCGCACCCGMGACTGGGCGGTGTTCCGCGCGATGCCCAGGGCATCACTGAGGTCACCGATCTGGATCCGCGGATCCCGGATCAGTTCCAGCAGGATTTTCAGGTCGGTGGGGTCCAGACTGTTCAAATCATCACTCCGGTTCACGTCGACAGCCCGAGAATGACTGTTTTGCTCAATTCTGTCACAAAACTTGGCCATGCAGCTCACTGGTGTCGCATCCTATAGATACCAATCTTCGACCGGGCCGGGCTGTTCCCCCACAAAGGGAAAGCCTGGCCCGATATTTTGCAAGGGCACGGACATGACAGTCTTCAGTSAACTCCGCATGCGCCCGGCCACAGCTGACCGCTGGGGCTGGGACGCGTCCACCACCGCACGGCTCGTGATGGCCGGAGTCGTGATCTTCACGCTGCTCGTCGGCGCGAATCTTGCCACGCCGTTGTACCCCCTGCTGCAGGCAAAGCTCGGAATTACGTCGCTCGATGTCACGGTGGCGTTCTCGGCCTACGTCCTGGCGCTCGTGGCCACGCTCGTCCTCGCCGGCCACTGGTCCGACCACATCGGACGCCGGGCCGCACTGATGCTGGCGGTCCTGGTCGGGCTGGCCGGCGGCTTTGTCTTCGCCACCGCGGACAGCCTCGTGGCGCTCTCCGTCGGGCGCGCGCTGCAGGGCATCGCCGTAGCGCTTGCCACCGGCGCGAGTTCTGCCGCGCTCCGCGAACTCCTGCCCAGCAGGCCCGAGTGGGCCTCCAGGTTCACGCTCCTGGCCTCGGCGGGTGGCGTTGCCGCCGGCCCTGCGATCGGTGGAATGCTGTCGCTGCTGCCCGGGCCGACCTCGACGCCGTACTACCTGCACTCCGTGGTCCTCGCCGCCGTGCTGGTGCCGCTCTACCTGCTCAAAGCKCGGCCCGCCATCAGCCTGCATGCCGGTCCGCAGCCGCTGCGGGTCCTGGCGCCACGGCGTCCGTCCGTCTCCAGCGAGGCGCGGGGCGCTTTCTGGTTGGCCTCGTCCGTGGGTTTCCTGAGCTTCACCGTCTTCGGCTTTTGCCTCTCGCTCGCGCCCGGTTATTTTGCCCAGATTGTCCACGCGGATTCACGGCCGCTGATCGGGCTGCTGGCCGGACTGACGCTGGGTTCCTCAGCCCTGAGCCAGCTGCTGGCCGTCCGGGGCAGGTTCGCCGTGCCCGCGGGCCTGGCCGTCCTGGGCATCTCAGTCCTGATGATCGCCGCTGCCGCTGCCTGGAGCAGCCCGTGGCTGCTCATTCTGGCCAGCATCACTACCGGCGTGGGGCAGGGCGTGGCATTCCGGACCGTCTTCAACGATGTTGCCGGCAAGGTGGAGGCCGCCCGGCATGCCCAGATCATCAGCACTGTCTACGTCATCACGTACCTCGGGAGCGCCATCCCGGTGATCGGTTTGGGACTCGCGACCGGGATGGTAGGCCTGCAGAGCGCCGTCGCCGGCTTTGTCGTGGTGTGCGCTGCCGCTGCGCTGACMCTGGCGGGCATCACACTGCGGACCGCACTGCGCCGGCGGCCCTAGCGGCCAGGGGCCGGCCCGGAAACGGGCCCGGAAAGGGACCCGGAAAATGCTCCGGCAGTCCGGGAGGCCAAAGAGCTTACGGCAGCGGGCCGTGGTTGCCCTGGATGTGGTCGAACACCAGGGTGGTCTCGGTGTGGCCCACGACGGGATCGGTGGCGAGGTTATCCAGTACCCAGTCGCGGAGGTCCTCGGTGGTGGCCACGGCGATGTGCAGCAGGTAGTCCACTGATCCGGAGGTGTGGAAGGTCGAGAGCACTGCCGGGAGCTTGGGGACCCGGGCCGTGAAGCGGTCGATCTGTTCGCGGTCGTGGGCGCGGAGCCGGACGGCAATGAGGGCCTGGACCGAGCGCCCGATCGCGGACAGGCTCAGCTTGGCCTCAAAGCCCTCGATAATGCCGCGCTCCGACAGGGCGCGGGTGCGCATGAGGKCCGTCGACGGCGCGATCCCCACAAGCTCTGCCAGTTGCTTGTTCGAGATGCGCGCATCCGCGACGAKGGCCGCCAGCAGGCGCTCGTCGATCGCGTCCAGCGGCTCGCTGGCCCCCGCTCCCGGCCGAACATTCTTCGCACTGCTGCTCACGGATCCTCCTTGAAGTGTTATCAGTTCATCATAAGCGGCACAATCCAACAGTTCCATTCAGAACCCCTACTAAACCTCGAATTATTGCCAGATACTTGCGGCATTCAATGGTGAATATTCGTAAGGAGTAAGGTGCTCTCTCAAGATTCAATGGCGGTACACGCAGGCCGGGACGGGCTCACCGAACTGGGCGTGCATGCCGTGCCGATCGATTTGTCCACGACCGCGCCTCTTCCCTCCGTGCACGACGGCGGCCTGGCATACGAGCATATGGCCACGGGCGGCTCGCACGTGGAGGGTCAAAGTACCGTTTACCAGCGGCTGTGGAATCCCACGGTGGCACGGTTCGAAGAGGGCGTCGCCGTCCTGGAAGGCACCCCCGAGTCCGTCGCCTTTGCCACTGGCATGGCGGCGCTGAGCGCGGTGCTCCTCGCCGTGGTCGCGGCGGGCAAGAAGCACGTCGTGGCCGTGCGGCCTCTTTATGGCGGCAGCGACTATCTGCTCGCCTCCGGGGTCCTCGGMAATGAGGTCACGTTCACGACGCCGGACGGCGTTCGTGCGGCCCTCCGTCCGGACACGGGCCTGGTGATCCTGGAGACGCCGGCCAACCCGACCCTTGAGCTCGTCGACATTGCCCGGGTGGTTGCCGCTGCCGACGGCGTGCCGCTCCTGGTGGACAACACGTTCGCCAGCCCGGTGCTGCAGCAGCCCTTCAGGCACGGCGCCGCCATGGTGCTGCACAGTGCGACGAAGTTCCTGGGCGGCCACGGCCTCCGAATGGGCGGTGYGTCTGCGCCAGATCAGAGCCGTKACCGGCGGAATMCTGACCCCGTGGCCGGCCTATCTGCTGCACCGCGGACTGGCGACGCTTCCCGTCCGGGTCCGCGCCCAGCAGGCCAGCGCCGGAAAKGTCGCGGTTGCCCTGGCAGGGCACGGCCTCGTCAAGCGGGTCTACTACCCGGGCCTGGCCGAATGCGACACGCAGGGCCTCATCGGCACCCAGATGTCCGGCCCGGGATCGCTCATGGCCTTCGAGCTCGCCACCGCCGAGCACGCCGAGCGGATCCCGGCCGCCGTCGCCATGATCACGCACGCCGTCTCCCTCGGCGGCATCGATACCCTCATCCAGCACCCGGCCGGACTCACCCACCGTCCGGTCGAAGCCTTGGCCAAGCCCCACGCGAGCCTGCTGCGGATCTCCGTGGGGCTGGAAGACCCGGCGGACATCATCGCCGACCTCGTGCAGGCGATCGAGGAAACCCGGTAGGGCGCGGCCTTCTGGCGCCTACCTGGGTACGGCCGCCTGGCCACCGACCGCGGCCGTCCCGCCGGGTGCCCCGGTGCATCCGGCTGGGGCGGCCCCGGTTGCGGCGTTCATGGTTGCCGTGCCTCCGGTTGCCGGCGCCGACGCAGGATGCGCGACGGCGGTAATGACCGCTGTCGCGCMGGCCAGTCCGATAACGGCCAGTGCCAGGGCCGTCCAGCCGAGTCMTTGGAAGAGCAGTCCGCCGGCCCAGCCGAGCACGCTGGAGCCCAGGTAGTACGCGAGGTTGTACAGGGAGGCCGCCTGCGCCCGGCCCGTCGTCGCGATCAGTCCGGTCCAGCCTGAACCGATGCTGTGCGCCGMGAAGAAGCCGCCGGTGAACAGCAGCAGCCCGAGCAGGATCGGGACCAGAAGTTGCGTGAGCGTCAGGGCCAGGCCGCCGGCCATCAGCGCCATCCCGGTGATCAGGACGGTGCGCCGGCCGAACCGCAGGGTCAGCCCTGCCGCCCACCGCGCCGAAACGGTTCCGGAGAGGTAGGCCAGGAAGATCAGGCTGATCGCCGTGGCCGGCAGACTGAAGGGTTCCCCCGAAAGCCGGAACCCGAGATAGTTGTACACGGCCACAAAGCCGCCCATCAGCAGGAACGCCTGGGCGTACAGGGCCAGCAGCCGGGGATTGCGGGCATGGCCGMTCAGGGTCCGGACGGCCCCGCGGAAGCCGCCCGCCGCCGCGGCCGTAAACCCCTGCGCCCGCGGCACGAGCACGAGGAACAGGACGGCGGCAGCGGTGGCCAGTACGKAGACGGCCAGGGCCGCGGCCCGCCACCCCCACAGTTCGCCGACCGGGCCCGCGACCAGCCGGCCAGCGAGGCCGCCCAAGGTGGTCCCGGCGACGTAGCTTCCGGCGGCGAGCGCGGCATGGGCCTTGTTGACCTCCTCGTTGAGGTACGCGATGGCGATGGCCGGGATGCCGCCCAAAGCCATTCCCTCAAGCATCCGCAGGCACAGCAGCATGGGGAAGCTGGAAGCCAGCKGGACCAGCAAGCCCAGGACGGTGGCCGCTGAAATGCCCCACATCATGGCCCGGACGCGGCCGATCCGGTCGGCCAGGAAGGACCACGGGAGCACCGTCACGGCCAGCCCCACGGTGGCCAGGGAGATCGTCAGTGCGGCTTCGGCGGCCGAGACCTTCAGATCCGCCGCCAGGATGGGGAGAACCGCCTGGGTGGAGTAGAGCTGGGCGAACGTTGCGACGCCGGCGAAGGCAAGTCCGGCGAGGATCCGGCGGTAGGCCTCGGAGCCTTTCGGATGACCCGCCCACGGGGCAGCCTTGGCAGCGGAGGTGGCCRCGGGTGTGGGACCGGCTTCGGAGGCCGCGGAAAAGCGAGGCATGCCTTCAGGGTAGAACGTGACTGAGGGATGCTTCCAATGCATGATTTCCATAGAATAGATAGCACATATGGAACAGTCATGGCAGAAATCCCGCGKGCAGAAATCCCGAGGCGAGGGGAAGAGAGCGGGGTAGGGCGTGGATGTAGAACACAGGCAGCTGGTGCAGCTGCTGCCCCTCCTGCCGTTGCTGGCAGAACTCGGCCGGACGGAGCACATCACCGAGACCGCCGAGATCCTGGGCCTGCCGCAGTCGACCGTGAGCCGGGCGATTGCCCGCGCCAGCGCCATCGTGGGCACGGACCTGGTGATCCGGGACGGCCGTGGGGTGCGGCTGACTCCCGCCGCGAAGGCCCTCCTGCCCCACATCGATGCCGCCCTGGCGGAATTCCAGACCGGGCTGGATGTTGTCCGGCACGAATCCGACGTGGTCCGTGGCAGGATCGCCGTGTCCTTCCAGCACACTTTCGGCGAGGCGATGCTGCCGCTTCTCATCAGTGCGTTCCGGAGCCGGCATCCGCAGACTGCCTTTGACCTCAGCCAGGGGGCCCGGGACGGCTGCCTCGCGGAACTGGCCGCAGGCTCCGCCGACCTGGCACTCACGGCCCCGGTTGCCACACCGGGCAGGAGCATCGGCTCGGCTGCACTGTACCGGGAACCGCTGCGCCTGGTGGTGAACCACCAGCATCCGCTGGCCCGCCGCCTTCGGGCACGGGTTGCCGACATCCGGCACGAGCCGTTCGTGGCGATGGGAACCGGCTACGGCATGCGCTCGCTAACCGACGCGCTGTTCCGGGAGGCAGGATTCCGTCCCCGCATAGCCTTCGAGAGCCAGGACTCGCACACCGTCCGCGGGCTGGTCTCGGCCGGGCTCGGCGTCAGCATCCTGCCGCCTGGTGGCTCCGCACCCGGGCGGCGCTATCCGTCGGAGGGCAACGGCCAAGGCAACGGCGCCGACGACGGCGGTCCCGGGTGGGTGGAAATTCCCCTGGATTCGGCCCTGGCGTTCCGCGAGATCGGCCTCGCCTGGCGGGAACGCCGCGGCGGGGCCGACGCCGAGCCGGACCCCGTGCGACTTTTCCGCGAACTCGTGCTGCGGGACGGCCCGGCGCTCCTGGCAGGATTCGTGCGCGAACGCTCGGGAATCTGACCCGGGCCGGCGCGCTGCCGGTCCGCGGGGTGCCGGTCCTGCGGGCGCGAGTTCGCCGGAAGGCTGCGAAGTCGCCGGAAGGTTACGGCGAAATGGGGCGTTTCCGGCGAACTCGGTGCGAACTGTGGGTGACCTCGGCGCTGCGGTGGCCCGCTCAGCCAAGAAGACGCGCCAGGACCCCGGCCACGGGGCCGGCCTGTGCCTGCTGCCAGCCCGCGCCCGCCCACAGGTTCAATCGTTCCGCATCCCCGGCGGCGGCAGCCGCAGCCCGGATGGGCGCCGTGAGGTGGTGGACAGCCGGATAGGCCTCCGGCGCCCCGGGGTGGTCGCGGACGAATTCGTTCTCCAGAGCCCGGGCCCACCGCCCGGTGAAGGCACGCGTCAGCTGGGTCCGCGTGAAGTGCGGATCCGCCAGGGCGTCCTTGTGCAGCTGGCGGGCGCCGCTCTCGTCCGTGCGCAAAAAGGCGGTGCCCAGCTGTGCTGCCGCCGCTCCGGCGCGCAGCACGGCGTCGAGCCCGGCCGCGTCCATCACGCCGCCGGCGGCCACGAGCGGGAGGTCGACGGCGGACCGGACCTCCGCGAGCAGATCCGCCGTCGTGCCGCCCTGCCGGGACGAGTCACGCAATGACCCGCCCTGCGGTGTGCCGAGAAGTGGCGAACCGGCCGGCCGCGCTGGCGGCGCCGACGCCGGAAGGAACGCTGAGCTGTGTCCGCCGGCGCTCGCGTGCTGCACCACCAKCGCATCCACACCCTGTCCGGTTGCCTGCCGTGCCTCGGCCGCGGTGGTGACAGTGGCCAGCACCGCCGACCCCGCCCGCTGCAGGGCGAGGACCACGTCCGGGCCCGKGAGCCCGAAGGCGAAACTGACCAGTTCCACGGGATCTGCCAGCAGGGCATCAATCTTTGCCAGCCACTCGTCGTCGTCATCCAGGCGCAACGGCGGAAGTTCCACACCGTACCGCAGAGCATCGATGCGCAATTCCTGGCGGTACTCCTCAAGCTCCGCCACCATCGCTGCGGACKGCGTCAGCTGGGCCGGATCCGGGACAAACACATTCATGCCGAACCGGGCGCCGGATTTGCGGGTGGTGCGGACTTCCGCCTGCATGGCCGCTACGCTCTTGTAGCCTGCCGCCAGGAAGCCGAGGCCGCCGGCGCGGTGCACGGCCCCAACGAATGCGGGCGTGGACGTACMTCCGGCCATGGGCGCCGCAATGACGGGGGTGCCGAAAAGGTCGTGGGGCATTGCGGGMTCCTTGCAGCGATTCAGTACTCTGTTCCAGTGACTAACACTGACAACCCGCCGGCGGCGGACTCCGTTCCATCTTCCACCACCCCGACCGGTACCGTGGCCGGTGCGACCGTTCCGGCAGCKGACGCTGGCGCCGCGGCGGCGAAGGGTGCCGTGATCGGGCTGGATATCGGCGGGACCAAGACCCGGGGCGTCCGGTTCGAGGACGGCATCCCCGTCGCCGACGAATCCGTGGGCAGCTCCAACGTCCAGAACGTCACTCCCGAGGAGGCCGCCCGCAACCTGGCCGAACTCTTCGCCCGGATCGGCGGGGGAGAAGTCGCCCAGGTGTACGCCGGCGCYGGCGGCGTCGACACCGACGACGACGCGGCGGCGCTCGCCGCGCTKATTGCCCCGCACGTGCCCGGCGCCCGGGTCACGGTGGTCCATGACTCCCGGCTGCTGCTCGCCGCAGGTGGCGCCAGCACCGGTGTCGCCGTGATCGCCGGCACCGGTTCGGCGGCGTGGGGCAGGAACAGCCGCGGCGAGGAAGCCCGGGCCGGTGGCTGGGGCTACCTGCTCGGCGACGAAGGCAGCGGCTACTGGCTGGGCCGGGAGGCCGTCCGCCACAGTCTGCGCCGGATGAACCAGGGGCTGGAACCGGACGAACTCACCAGGGCCCTCCTGGCATCCTGCGGGGTGGACCACCCGAATAAACTGATCGCGTTGTTCCATTCACCGGAGACCGGACGCCGTTTCTGGGCCCAGCAGGCCCGGTTGGTGGTGGAGGCCGCGGACGCCGGCCATCCGCCGAGCCAGGCATTGATGGATCAGGCCGGGCGCGACCTCGCAGCCCTGGCGGAGCAGACCGTCAGGCAGCTCGGCATCAACGGACCCGTCATCCTGGGGAGCGGACTTGGCATGAACGTGCCACGGCTGCAGGAGTCGTTCCGCGCGGCCCTGGCCGCCGCCGGAATCACCGATGTGCGGGTCCTGCAACAGGAACCCGTGTTCGGGGTGCTGCAGCTGGTGGCAGAGCAGGACTAGGCAGGGCAGCGGTCGGCCTGGCACGGGTAGGCCGGCGGAAAACCGGCGGCTACTACGCTGGAGGGATGAGCATGCAATTCGATACGAGGCCCGCCGCCTACGCCGTCATCATCCGCGACGCCGAGATCCTGCTGGCGTACTGGAAACAGGACGGACGCGAGGGCTGGACACTGCCCGGCKGTGGCCTGGACCTGGCCGAACATCCGGTCGACGGGTGCCGCCGGGAGATCCAGGAGGAAACCGGCTACGACGCCGAGATCGGCGCCATGCTGGGGATCGACGTCGGGCACTGGCCCTCCGAGGTCCGGCTCGACGGCGGCGAGCGGGACTTCCAGTCGCTGCGGCTCGTTTACGACGCGACGATCACCGGCGGGGAACTCCKCCACGAGGTGAACGGGAGCACCACCCACGMGGCATGGATTCCGCTGGATGAGGTGGCAGAGCTGAACAGGGTCTCGCTGGTGGACGCCGGACTGCGCCTGTACCGCGAGCGGCCCTTGAACGGAAAACTTTCCGGCTGATTCCCTAGCCAGACGCGGACCCCTTGGCTATTGTGTAGAAATCGCCGGGCGGCCCTTGGCCCGGGGACTAGCCAGCATAGTTAGCCCGATTGAATAAACAGCCGTAGCCAGCCGGCAAAGGACGGGGAGGTGGAAGCAATGAACGCGATATTTCTAAGCGCACGGCGCGCCGAGACAAGCCATGTCATTATTCCTGCCCCGTCCCACGGCGCAGCCTAGCCTTTCCCGCTAGTCGCCACGCACGCTCGGCTCCGCATGCCGCAGCAAGCGCCCATGCGCCGTACCACGGGGCCCCATCAAGGGGTTTTCGTTGACCAATCCTGCTGCATTCCCGGGCGCCCGTGGCGCCTTTGACACCAACTCATTCGGCACCACTTCACTGGACACCACTTCACTGGGCACAGGTCCTGTCCGCTACGGCTACACGGCCGGAGTCGCGGAGCGGTTCGCGGCCCATCCCATGCCGGGAGGCCACCGCCCGGGCCGCGTCATCCGGGTGGACCGCAACCTCGTCCTGGTGGCCGAGGCTGGCGGCACCGCCCATCTGGCCTACCCCCGCGGCGGGGAGCCTCCCGCCACGGGCGACTGGGTCTGGATCGGCCCGAACACGGCGGGGGAGCCCGCCATCGTGGGTATCCTGCCGCGCCATTCGGAGCTGAGCCGCAAGCGTGCCTTCGAGTCATCCTCCGACGCGCAGGTGCTGGGCGCCAACATCGATGTGGTGGGCATCGTCGTCCCGGTGGACCGGCCATTAACGCACAACCGGCTGGAACGCACTCTCGTCGCGGCCTGGGACTCGGGGGCCACACCCCTGGTCATCGTCACGAAGGCGGACCTCGCGGACGTGGCGGACGACGTCGTGGGGACGGTGGTGCGCCAGACGGCCGGCGTCGACGTCGTCACCACCTCGGCCGAGCACGGCGACGGCATCGACGAACTGCTCGGCCATGTGCCGCCCGGCGGCACCCTGGTGCTGCTGGGGCCCTCGGGCGCTGGCAAATCCACGCTCATCAACGCCCTCGCCGGCGTTGCGGCCCAGGAGACCGGGGAAGTCCGGGCGGGCGACGGCAAGGGCAGGCACACCACCACGTCCCGCGAACTCGTTCCCCTGCCCGGCGGCGCAGTCCTGATGGACACGCCGGGAGTGCGCGGCTTCGGGATCTTCGACGCCGGGGATGGAATGGAGGAGATGTTCGGCGACCTAGAGGAGCTCTTCGGGCAATGCMGTTTCTCGGACTGCGCCCACAGCCGGGAGCCCGGCTGTGCCGTCCAGGCCGCGCTCGTCGACGGCGTCCTCGATGACCGCCGTTGGTCCAGCTACCTGAAGCTGCAGCGCGAACTCGCCGCCCTCGCCCGGCGCCACGACGCGGCCGCGCGGCGGGCCTACCAGCGTGAATGGCACCAKAAGATCGCGACGGCGGGCAAGAGCCAGCGGTCGGCCGAACGGGACAGCCACGAGCAAGCGCGGGACCGCAGCGGCAAGAGCGCCCGCGGCAAGGGCGGCACRGCCGGCGGTAAAGGCGGCAAAGCTGGCCGCCGCCCCCGCTGACGTGCGCCGCGGCTTGCCGCCGCGGACCGGGTGGCGGGCCGGAAGCTTGTCCGGGCCGTCACCCATCCGGCACCGCCGTGGTTCCGAAGCCTTACAGGAGCCGCTACGCCGCTGGCCACATTTCCATGACTTTGTCATGAGTGCTGGTTAGTCTAAGTGCTAACTGCTTTATGGCCAGCACACTGACGAACAGTAGGCTGGTCCGTTCGATGTTGCGCCAACAGTTAGGTAAGCCCGGAAATGGCCGAAGCCATGATCGAGTTCCAAGACGTCACGAAGCAGTACCAGGGCGGCCAGCCCGCCGTTGACGGGCTGACCATGTCCATCGACAAGGGCGCCATCACGGTCTTCGTCGGACCATCCGGCTGCGGGAAAACCACCTCCCTGCGGATGATCAACCGCATGGTCGAACCCACATCCRGCACCATCACGGTCGACGGCGCCGACGTCACCTCCGTGCCGGCCGCGCAGCTGCGCAGGTCCATGGGCTATGTCATGCAGTCCTCCGGCCTGATGCCGCACCGCTCGGTGCTGGACAACATCGCCACCGTGCCCCGGCTCAACGGGGTATCCAAAACGGAGGCCCGCAAGCGCGCGCAGGAACTGCTCGACGTCGTCGGGCTGGCCTCCTCACTCGGCAAGCGCTACCCCTCCCAGCTGTCCGGCGGCCAGCAGCAGCGCGTCGGTGTCGCGCGGGCGCTGGCAGCCGATCCGCCCGTGCTGCTCATGGACGAGCCTTTCAGTGCCGTGGACCCCGTGGTCCGCGACGAGTTGCAGCAGGAGCTCCTCCGGCTCCAGCGCGACCTCGCCAAKACCATCGTCTTTGTCACCCACGACATCGACGAGGCCACTGTCMTGGGCGACAAGGTGGCCGTGTTCGGCCTCGGCGGCAAGCTGGCACAGTACGCCGCCGCGGAAGAAATCCTGCGGGCCCCCGCCAGCGACTTCGTGGCGTCCTTCGTGGGCCGGGACCGGGGATTCCGGCACTTGGGCTTCAGCCCGTCCGACGGCGTCACCATCCACCCCGTCCGCACCGTCACGCCGGACCAGCTCCGGCAGGAGGGGAGCTCCGGCGACTGGCAGCTGGTGGTCGACGGCGAGCTCCGTCCCCTTGGCYGGGCAGGCCCYCGCATMGGTGCCGGTGCCGCCCCGGCGATGGTGCCCGGAGGCTCGCTCTTCCGCAAGGGCGACACCCTCCGCCGGGCCCTGGATGCGGCCCTGTCCTCCCCGTCGGGCCTTGGCGTCGCGGTCGACGACGASGGCCGGGTAGCCGGGGTCATCGCCGCAGCCGAAGTCCTCGCCGTGATCGAGTCCGACCGCAATGTCCGCCACGGAGGGCTCTKATGGAATGGTTCCTGGCCAACAGCGCGGAGGTMTTCACGCTCGCACGCCAGCACCTTGTCCTCGCGGTCCTGCCGATGATATTTGGCCTGGTGATTTCCATCCCGCTGGCCMAATTTGCCCGGCAGAACCGGGGACTCAGGTCCGTGGTGCTCACCGGGTCATCGCTGCTGTACACGATCCCCTCGCTGGCGCTCTTCATCATCCTGCCCACTGTCCTGGGAACCAGGATCCTGGATCCTGTCAACGTGGTGGCCGCCCTGACCATTTATGCGGTGGCGCTGCTGGTCCGCGCCGCCCTGGACGCTTTTGATTCCGTGGATGAGGACCTCCGCCAGGCCGCCGTCGCCATGGGCTTCACGCCGGTGTCCCGGTTCTTCCACATCGACCTGCCGCTGTCTTTGCCCGTGATGTTTGCCGGACTGCGTGTGGTCTCGGTTAGTAACATCTCGCTGGTCAGCGTCGCCGCCCTGCTCGGGATAGGGAACCTGGGGATGCTGTTCACCTCGGGCCTGCAGCGGGACTTCGTCACCGAGGTCGTGGTGGGCATCATTGCCATCCTGATCCTCGCGCTCCTCATGGACTCCGTCCTGGTGCTGCTGGAACGGGTGCTGACGCCGTGGACGCGGGCGGCCGGGCCGGCCGGAGCCGCGAAACCCGGAGCCGGTAGCGAAGCGGCCGKGCGGCGGGGCGTGGCGCGGCGCTTCTCTGAGTCCAAGGCGGGTGGCACCGCATGAGCAACGTCGTCACGGACACCGTCAACTGGCTCACCGATCCCGCGAACTGGAGCGGCAGCAACGGGATTCCGGTGCGGCTTGTCGAACACCTGGCGTACACCGGGCTCGTCATGGTGATCKCCATCGCGATCGCTGTGCCAGTGGGCCTGTTCGTGGGGCATACGGGCCGTGGGCGGGTGGCCATCGTGGCCCTCGCCGGTGCGCTGCGTGCCCTGCCCACCCTCGGCCTGTTGACCTTGTTCGTCCTGGTCGCCGGGATAGGGCTGATGCCGCCGATCTGGGCCCTGGTGATCCTGACGGTCCCGCCCCTGCTGGCGGGCACGTACGCAGGGATCTCCAGCGTCGACGCCAACGTAGTGGATGCCGCCCGCGCCATGGGCATGAACGAGATGCAGGTGCTGTTCCGTGCGGAATTCCCCAACGCGCTGCCCGTGATGTACGGCGGCTTCCGGACCGGGGTGCTGCAGGTGATCGCCACCGTCTCGGTGGTGGCCTACATCAATCTGGGCGGCCTGGGCCGCTACCTGTTCGACGGGCTGGTGCTTTCCGACTTCCCGCAGATGCTGGGCGGTTCCCTGCTGATCGCGGCCCTCGCCATCGCCGTCGACCTTGTCCTTGCCCTGATTCAGAGGCTCTTCCTTTCACGGGGAGCCTTTTCCCAGCCAGACCGCAGCCAGCAGGCTGCGGTTGATCTCACAGACCCCGTATTCGCGGGGACTGTTGTTCAAGGAGGTATGTCATGAAGGAATCCCGCCAACGAGCCCTCGGCCGGCGCGCATTCGGCGGCCTGGCCGCCGGCGTGGGCTTGGCCATGGCCCTGTCCGCCTGCGGAGGCTCATCCAATCCGCTGAGCTCGGCCCCGGCCAGCAGCGGCGCCGCCTCCGGTTCCGGCGGTGCCTTGGTGATCGGCTCCGCTGACTTCCCCGAGAGCCAGATCCTGGGCGAGGTTTATGCCGGCGCCCTGAATGCCGCCGGTGTCACCGCCAGCACCAAGCCCAACATCGGCTCGCGCGAGGTCTACATCAAAGCGGTCCAGGACGGATCCGTGGACGTCGTACCCGACTACAGCGGCAACCTGCTGCTGTACGTGAACAAGGACGCCACTGAGGTCTCCGCCGAGGACATCGCGAAGGCACTCCCGACCAAGCTGCCGCAGGGCCTGGCGGTGCTCGACGCCTCCAAGGCCGAGGACAAGGACGCGATGGTGGTCACCAAGGCCACGGCCGAGAAGTACCAGCTGAAGTCGATCGAAGACATGGCGAAGGTCTGCGGAGACCTGGTCATCGGCGCCCCGGCAACCTTCGCCGAACGCGCGTACGGGCTGCCCGGCCTGAAGAAGAACTACAACTGCGTGCCCAAGAGTCTTGAGCCGTTCAGCGACGGCGGCGGCGCCGTCACGCTCAAGGCGCTGCTCTCGGACCAGGTCCAGGTCGCGGACATCTACACCACCACCCCGTCCATCCCGGACAACGACCTCGTGGTGCTGGAAGACCCGAAGAACAACTTCATCGCCCAGCAGGTTCTGCCGCTGTACAACTCCGCCAAGATGACGGACAAGGCGAAGGAAACCCTGAACGCCGTATCCAAGGTCCTCACCACGGATGACCTCATCAACCTCAACCGTGCGGTCAGCGGCAGCCAGAAGCAGAACCCGAAGGACGCCGCGGACGCGTGGCTGAAGGAGAAGGGCTTCGTCAAGCAGTAGCCGGCACGGCAGGGAACCCAGGCAAGGGGGAGCGGGACGGCAACATGCCGGAAGCGACCCCCGCCCGACCCCCGCCGGGCCGTCGACGAACTGACGGCGTCCTGATGCCGATGTGATGACATACCGGCGACGCCGGTGGCCGGGCCAGGAGCCCGGCTGCCGGTGTCGTTGGCACCGCAGGGGCCGGGTGTGAGTCATGTCTCAGCGGAAGTACATCCTCCATATGGCATATTTGATGGATGGCAGAATTCAAGCAGTCCACCAAGCTTCATAATGTCCTTTACGACATCCGTGGACCGATTCTTCAGGCCGCCCAGCAGATGGAGGCAGAGGGTCACCGGATCCTCAAACTGAATATCGGAAACCCGGCCCCGTTCGGGTTTGAAGCGCCGGACGCGATCCTGGTGGACATGATCCGCCACCTGCCGCATGCCCAGGGCTACAGCGACTCCCGCGGCATTTTCTCCGCCCGCACGGCCGTCTCGCAGTACTACCAGACCCGCGGGATCCAGAACATCCACGTCGATGACATCTACCTGGGCAACGGCGTCAGCGAACTCATCACGATGTCGCTCATGGCACTCCTCGACGACGGCGACKAAGTCCTGATCCCCACCCCGGACTACCCGCTGTGGACTGCCTCGGTCGCCCTGGCCGGCGGCAAGCCCGTGCACTACCTCTGCGACGAGGAGTCCGGCTGGCAGCCCGAMCTCGAGGACCTGGAAGCCAAGATCACGCCGCGCACCAAGGGCATCGTGGTCATCAATCCGAACAACCCCACGGGTGCGGTGTATCCGGAGGCGACGCTGAAGAAGATCGTCGCCCTCGCCGAAAAGCACGGGCTCGTTCTMTTCGCCGACGAAATCTACGAKAAGATCCTCTACGAAGACGCCGTGCACGTAAATCTCGCCTCGCTCACGGGCGACGACGTCCTATGCCTGACTTTTAGCGGGCTCTCCAAGGCCTACCGGGTCTGCGGCTTCCGGGCCGGCTGGATGGCCATCTCCGGGCCGAAGAAGGCCGCCGCGGACTACCTTGAGGGCATCAATCTGCTCGCCAACATGCGCCTCTGTGCGAATGTTCCGGCCCAGCACGCGATCCAGACCGCCCTCGGCGGATATCAGAGCATCAATGACCTGATCCTGCCCGGCGGGCGGCTCCTGGAGCAGCGGAACAAGGCCTACGACATGCTCAACGCCATCCCGGGCGTCAGCACGCAGCAAGCCCGCGGTGCCATGTACCTGTTCCCGCGGCTGGACCCTGAGGTCTATCATATCCGCKACGACGAGAAATTCGTCCTGGACCTGCTCCGCGAGCAGAAGATCCTCCTCTCCCACGGCAGGGCGTTCAACTGGGTCCGGCCGGACCACTTCCGGATGGTGACGCTGCCCAACGTCAAGGACCTCGAGGAAGCAATTAACCGGATGGCGGACTTCCTGAGCCGGTACAAGGGGAACTAGGCTTCGGTMAGCAGCGCAAAGGGGCACTCGCCCCCGCGGCCCGCGCTGCGCCAACCGGAAAGAGGCGTTGATGGCAGGCTCCGCGACATTCGATGACCACCCCTCAAAACTCCTGAAGGTCGGGAAGKGCTTTAGCCTGAAGGCGCTGGACCCCGAATCGACCCCCGGTTACGAAGGCGAGAAGCCCGACGGCGAGGAGCTACTGGACAGGCTGGACGACAAACTCGCCCGGCTCCAGGAGCAGCTCTTCGCCGAGTCCCGGTTCGGCGGCACCAAACGGATCCTGCTGGTCCTGCAGGCCATGGACACTGCCGGTAAGGGCGGCATCGTCACCCACGTCATGGGCGCCATGAATCCGCACGGCGTCCAGCTGAAGTCCTTCAAGGCACCCACCCAGGCGGAAAAGTCGTACGACTTCTTGTGGCGKATTGAGAAGGAAGTACCGGCGTCCGGGATGGTAGGGGTCTTCGACCGCTCCCACTATGAGGACGTCCTGATTCACCGCGTCCACCGCTGGGCCAGCCCCGAGGAGCTGGAGCGCCGGTACCGGGCCATCAACGAGTTTGAAGCCCGGCAGACGGGGGCCGGGACCAAGATCGTCAAGGTGATGCTGCACATCAGCCGCGACGAGCAGAAGACGCGCCTCCTGGCCCGTCTGGACGACCCCGCCAAGCTCTGGAAGTACAGCGGCGGGGACCTGAAGKAGCGGGCCTTCTGGGCGGACTACATGGACGCCTACCAGAAGGCCTTCGACAAGACCAGCACCGAGCTGGCCCCGTGRCACGTCGTGCCGGCCAACAAAAAATGGTACGCCCGCATCGCCGTGCAGCAGTTGCTCCTGGAAGCCCTCGAGAGCCTGAAACTTCAGTGGCCGGTTCCGGACCTCGACGTCGACATGGAACGCGAATTGGTGCTGCGGTCCTGAACTGCGGTCTCTAAGGGCGGCTTCCTAGCTCTCCGCCGCCGCCTGGTCGCGGGCTGCTGCGAGCCGCTTGCGGGCGCCTTCGAGCCACTGTTCGCAGCGCTTGGCCAGCGCCTCGCCGCGCTCCCACAGCGCGAGTGATTCCTCCAGGCTGGCGCCGCCGGCTTCCAGCTTGCCKACCACGCTGACGAGCTGCTCGCGGGCGTCCTCGTAGCTCAGGGCCTCGATGTCGGCGTTGGGGATTGATTCTGCTGCCATGCGGGTGGTGCTCCTTGGTGAGTGCGGGGTGGGGTTTTGTGCGAAATCTGGCTGGTGCAATGTCTGATGATTGCCGTGTCTTGCTGACAGCAATGTGGGGTTGTTCCGGGGCCCGGGGATGCGCTCTGCAGAGTCGCTCCGGCGGGTCACTCCTCGGCCGGTACCTGGCCGCCGGTGGACTGTGCGCTGAAGCGGCCCCCGGCCACCCRGACCGTCAGGTCCGTGCYGGCGGGCGCCTGCGTGGGGTGTCGCACGACCTCCCGRCGCGTCCCGGGGGCGGCGTCGGCGTCGGCGAGCTGGACCACCGCGTAGCCGCGATCGAGCGTCTTCTGCGGTGAGAGTGCCCGCACCTGGGCCTTGAGGTGGATCAGCTGGTCCGCGGCCCGGACCACAGCTGTGCTGATGGCCGAGTGCGAGCGGACTTTGAGCCGTTCGACGTCGTCGTGGCGCTGGGTGATCATGACGTCGGGGGACAGCAGCACCGGGCGGGAGCGCAGGGACGCCAGCCGGTCGCCCTCGCGTTCGACGAGCCGGACGACCCCGCGGCGGAGCTGATCGCGCGCCTGGCGGACCCGGGCGAGTTCCTCCACGACGTCCGGAACGATCCTCTTCGCCGCGTCGGTCGGGGTCGAAGCCCTGAGGTCGGCAACATCGTCGAGGATCGGCCGGTCGGCCTCGTGTCCGATGGCGCTCACCACGGGGGTGGACGCGTCCGCGACGGCCCGGATGAGTTCCTCGTTGCTGAAGGGCAACAGGTCTTCGAGGGCGCCCCGCCTCGGGCAATGACAATGACGTCCACCTCGGGATGGGCATCGAGCTCGCGCAACGCCGCGATCACCTGGGCGACGGCGGTGTTGCCCTGKACCGCGACTTCGCGGATCTCGAATTCAACAGCCGGCCAGCGCAGGGCAGCATTGCGGAGCACATCCTTCTTGGCGTCGGAATCGCGGCCGGTGATCAGGCCGATCCGGTGCGGGAGCAGGGGGAGCCGCTTCTTGCGGGAATCGGCAAAGAGTCCCTCGGCGGCGAGGGCCTGGCGCAGCCGCTCGATCCTGGCGAGGAGGTCGCCGAGCCCCACAGGCCTGATGTCCTTCACGGACATGTTCAGCCGGCCCGTMTTCAGCCAGAATTCGGCCTTGAGCAACGCCACCACCCGGGAGCCGCGTTCCAGCGGGGCGTCCTGGCGGTCCAGTACGGTGGTCCAGACCGAGGCCGGCAACGAGATCTCGGCGTCGATGTCCCGCAGCGTCAGGTAGGCGTTGCTGCCCCGCCGGTTCAGCTCGATCACCTGCCCCTCGACCCAGGCCGAGGGTGCGCGGTCGATATGCATCTTGAGCTTCTGGGACAGCAACTGCAGCGGCCAGGGATTGTCCGGGCTGGTCTGGGCCGCGGTGGCCGGAAGCGTAGTGGCCGCCGCCGCTTCCTCAGGCATGCGTGGGCTCCGTGGCGGAGAGTGCCTCGTGGAATGCCTTGTGGAGAGCCCAGTGYATATGCGTGCGTGTCCTTTGCTGCGTGCCTTTATTTGGCGGGACTGCCGGCACCCGCTTCCCGTCGGGGAGCGCCGGCCGGCAGCCGGAAGTTATTTCTTTCAACTMTATCCATAGCTTTACTGTCCATAGCTTTACCAGCGGGGCCTGACTTTATGGTCATGCGCGGGCCCGCCATAGGATKGGTGGGACCCCAACGACCTCCTAGGAATCCCTTGCGCACTTTTGTCTCCGCTGTCGCCGTCCTCGTCGGGCTCTTGATGGCCGCCGTCGCMGTTCCTGCCATGTGGGTGGACCGGAACATCGTCCAGGAAGACGGTTTCGTTGCCCTGACCGCGCCGCTGGGCAAGGACCCGGCGTTCCAGCAGCGGCTGGCCACGGCCGCCGTCGACGCCCTGGCCTCCGGTGCCAACATCCCCGAAGCCCTCACCCAGCTTGCCCGGCCGGTCCTGGACAACGCGGCACAATCGCTGACCGCGCTGCCTGGCTATTCCGACGCCTGGGCGGAAACGTTGCGCAAGAGCCACCGGCTGACGTTCGCCGACCCCAGCACGGTGCCGCCGGACGCGGACGTGACCTCGTCGCTGACTCTTGATGTGGCACCGCTCGTGGGACTCGTGGCACGGCAGGTTTCTGAGGCAACCACCCTGCCGCTGGAAGGCCCCGGCCAGGTGCTGATCCATATCGGGCAGTCCGACCAGCGCCAGCTCATCGAACGGGTCACCGTCTACGCCCCGATGGGATACGCCGTCGCAGTCGGCGCCTGCATCGCCTTCGTCATCGCGTTCGTTGCGGCCCGACGCCGGTGGGCCGTTTTGGCAGGCATGGGCGTCGGGGCGCTGGTGCTCGCCGGGGTATGGAAACTGGCCAGCGACRCTGCCKGTGCAGCCGTCKCCGCCACCTCGAGTGGCAACGATGTTGCGGAGCTCTTCAAGAGCGAGTTTGTCGCGGCGTGCTCAGCCGGTTTCGGGCAGTGGATCRTCGCCGCCGCCGTGACGGGAGCGGCCCTGCTGGTCACGGGAATTGCTGTCCGCGTGGCCGGGTCCCGCAAACGGGGCAACTTTGAACACCGGTAGCATGGGAGCATGACCTCCACCGCTGTATCCGTTCCGATGCCATCCGTTCCGCGCCGGCGGCGTTCACCGGAAGACGTTCTGGCAGCGGCACCTGTCGCCGGCCCCAAAAAGGTTCTCCTGGCGGCCCCGCGCGGCTACTGCGCCGGCGTTGACCGCGCAGTCATCGCGGTGGAAAAAGCCCTTGAGCACTACGGCCCGCCCGTCTACGTGCGCAAGCAGATCGTGCACAACGTCCACGTCGTCAGCTCCCTGGAGGAGAAGGGCGCCATCTTCGTTGACGAAACCGACGAGGTCCCCGAGGGCGCCCTCGTGATCTTTTCGGCGCACGGCGTCTCACCGGCCGTCGTCCAGTCAGCGGAAGACCGCGGCCTGCGGACCATTGACGCGACCTGCCCGCTGGTCACCAAGGTGCACCGCGAAGCCGTCCGGTTCGCCAAAGACGACTTCGACATCCTCCTGATTGGCCACGACGGCCACGAGGAAGTGGAAGGCACCGCCGGCKAGGCGCCCGAGCACATCCAGATCATCAACGGCCCGCACGAGGTCGACAAGGTCACAGTCCGCGATCCGGAAAAGGTCATTTGGCTCTCGCAGACCACCCTCAGCGTTGACGAAACCATGGAGACCGTCCGCCTCCTCAAGGAGCGGTTCCCCACCTTGCAGGATMCGCCCAGCGACGACATCTGCTATGCCACCACCAACCGGCAGGTGGCCATCAAGAAGATTTCCCCCCAAGCGGACCTTGTGATCGTGGTGGGCTCCGCCAACTCGTCCAACTCCGTCCGTCTCGTGGAGGTGGCGCTGGAATACGGCKCCAAGGCCTCCTACCGTGTCGACTTCGCCAACGAGGTCGACGAGGCTTGGTTCGAGGGCGTCGCCACCGTCGGCGTGACATCGGGGGCCTCCGTCCCCGAAGTGCTCGTCAAGGACGTGCTGCGGCTCCTGGCCGACTACGGCTATGGATCGGTCGAGGAAGTCGTCACGGCCGAGGAAGACCTCCTCTTCTCCCTGCCGAAGGAACTCCGGGCCACCCTGAAGCAGGCCGGCGATGTCTCCCGCGCCCTCGGGGGCCGCGGCACCCGCCCCGAGCAGTCGTAGGGTCCGGGCCCGGAACCCGGGCCCGGCTTAGGCCGCGGACTCCTCCGACTCGTCACGGGGCTGCAGCTCGGGGGCTGCGACCGCCCGCGRCGTGACCTCGACGGCCGGGGGAGTGACCAGGCCGGTCGCTTCGAGGGAGTTCAGCTTCCTGGCGGTGGGCAGGACCCGGGCCTCGAGGGTCCCGACCATGGAGTTGTACCGCTCCACCGAGGTCTTCAGCGAGGACCCCAGCTTGGTKACGTTCTCGCCGAGCGTGCCCATCCGGTCGTAGAGCTGCCGGGCGAGCTCGAAGAGTTCCCGGGCGCTGTCCGTCAACACGTCCTGCCGCCACGTGAACGCCACGGCCTTCAGCACGGCCAGCAGGCTTCCGGGCGAGGCCAGGACCACGTTTTTCGACAATGCATAGTCCAGTAGTGCCGGATCCGCCGAAAGGGCGGCGGCCAGAATGGACTCGGCCGGAAGGAAGCAGATCACCAGCTCCGGGGAGTTGCCGGGGATGTCCCAGTACTTCTTGTTGCCTAGCGCGTCGACGTGGGCCTTGAGGGCCTTTGCGTGGGCGGCGAGGTGCGCCTGCTGGCTGCCGGACGGCTGGGCGGCCTGCCGGCCCGCGGGCGCCGCGCCGAGCTCCTGGGCGGCAAGATAGGACGCCAGGGGCACCTTCGCGTCGACGACGAGCTGCTTATCTCCGGGCAGCTGCACCACGAGGTCGGGCCGGAGGCTACCGTCCGACCCGGCACTGTGGGCCTGCCCGCTGTGGACCTGTTCGTGGAAGTCCACGTGGCGCAGCATCCCCGCCGCCTCGACCACGCGTCGCAGCTGGACCTCGCCCCACTGGCCGCGTGCGCTGTTGGACCGCAGGGCCGACTCGAGCGCATGCGTGGACCGCAGGAGCTGCTCATCGGACAAGCGGGCCTCCTGCAGCTGCTGGGCGAGCTGGCCGTACTGCTCCAGCCGGTCGCGTTCCAGCAGGGAGACCTGCTGCTGCACGGCCGTGAGTTTTTCCGCCACCGGCGCCAGCGCCCGGAGCACACTTCCGTCCTGGTTCCGGGACTCGCCCAGCTCCCGGTTCTGGGCCGTGAGAAGGCGCCTCTCGGCGTCGGCGGCGGCGAACTGCGCGCTGACCTCCGAAAGCCGGGCCGATACGCCGTCGAAGTCCTGTTCCKCGGCGAGGTAKCGCCGGCGGAGCAGAACGAAAACGACGGCGGCGCCGGCAACGGCGCCCGTGAGCAACATGAGCAGGGCAAGAATCAGTGCAAAAGCATCCATGGCTTCACTGTTGCACGCCCCTGTGACAGTTTTAGCGCCGACGCCCGGATGAAGCCCCGAACGGGCCCGTAAGACCGCCCGTCAGACCGCCCGGAAGGCGCCAGGAAGTGTCCCGGAACTGCGCTCCTGCCGGTTTCGGACCTGCCGCCCTGAACCCCTGCCGGACCCGCCACGGCGATCACCAGCCTGTGCGGGTAGAATATATGCTCGTGGCTCTTACTATTGGCATCGTCGGACTGCCCAACGTCGGCAAATCAACCCTTTTCAACGCACTGACCCGCAACCAGGTCCTCGCGGCGAACTACCCGTTCGCCACGATCGAACCCAACATCGGCGTCGTGAACCTGCCGGATGCCCGGCTTGAAAAGCTGGCCGGCATCTTCGGCTCCCAGCGCCTCCTGCCCGCCGCCGTGTCMTTCGTGGACATCGCCGGCATCGTCAAGGGCGCATCCGAGGGCGAAGGCCTGGGCAACCAGTTCCTCGCCAACATCCGCGAGGCCGAGGCCATCGCGCAGGTCGTCCGCGTGTTCGATGACCCGGACGTCATCCACGTCGACGGCAAGGTCGATCCCCGCTCCGACATGGAGACGATCAACACCGAGCTGATCCTGGCCGATCTGCAGACCATCGAAAAGGCCATCCCCAGGATCGAAAAAGAAGTCAAGATCAAAAAGCGCGAGGCGGCCGAACTGGCAGCCATCCTGGCGGCCCAGGCCGTCCTGGAACGCGGCGACACCATCTTCTCCTCGATCAAGAGCGACAAGCTGGAGATGGAGCACCTCAAGGAGCTCGGCCTCCTGACCGCCAAGCCCTTCATCTACGTCTTCAACGCCGACGAGGGGATCCTGGGCAGCCCGGAGAAGCAGGCCGAACTGCGCGCGCTTGTGGCCCCGGCGGACGCCATCTTCCTGGACGCCAAGCTCGAGTCCGATCTCGTGGAGCTTGACGAGGCAGAAGCCCGCGAAATGCTGGAAATGAACGGACAGGATGAGTCCGGGCTGGACCAGCTGGCCCGTGTCGGCTTCCACACCCTCGGACTGCAGACCTACCTCACGGCCGGTCCGAAGGAAACCCGCGCCTGGACCATCAGGCAGGGCGACACCGCTCCGCAGGCGGCCGGCGTGATCCACTCCGATTTCCAGCGCGGCTTCATCAAGGCCGAGGTCGTCTCCTTCGATGACCTGATCGAGGCCGGCTCCATGGCCGAGGCGAAGGCCCGCGGCAAGGTCCGGATCGAAGGCAAGGAATACATCATGGCCGACGGCGACGTCGTCGAATTCCGCTTCAACGTCTGATGTCCTCCGCCCGGCAGTGCGGTAATTCTGCCAAGTAAAGGCAGATTAACTGGAAGGCCCCGATTTTCGGATCGGGGCTTTTCCTGTGTGCGGATCTATTAACCTTTTCCATCCCGGCCGTCAATGTTTCTGTGGAACGGTTTCTGTGGAACGGTGGCCCTGCTGAGCCTGTCCAATGTTGCAGCTCGGTAACGAACTTTACAGTGAGTCAACTTTGGTGGCTCTCGGCCGCATTTGGGGTTTACGMTTCATGCCATGTGAGACGGCCCACACTGCCGCTGGGGGAGTGTGGACGTCTGTCCGGCGCTGTAGGTGCCGGTCTCACCCACACCACAGAAACAAGGAGGCGGAATGCGCTTGGGTCGTATTTCCAAAGCAGTGGGCGTGGCGGCAGTAGCTGCCATCGCCCTCAGCGCCTGCGCAGGCAACAGCGGCGGGACAACCCCGTCCACTGCGGCCGCAGCAGGCAAGCAAGGCGGATCGGCAACCGTAGTCGAGGTCAACGCGTTCAACACGTTCAACCCGAACACGGCTGACGGAAACACTGACATCAACTCAAAGATCAGCTACGCCACGCACTCAGGGTTCTTCTACATCGACAACAAGCTCAACGTCGTCCGCAATGAGAAGTTCGGCAAAATGGAAAAGGTCTCKGACGACCCCCTGACGGTCAAGTACACCATCAATGACGGCGTGAAGTGGTCAKACGGCACGCCTGTKACCTCGGCCGACCTCCTGCTGCAGTGGGCCGCCTTCTCCGGCTACTACAACKACGCCGATGCGGACGCCAAGACCGGAACGTCCTACTTCTCCTACGCCGGTGACCCCACCGGTMTTGCGCTCACCGACTTCCCGGAGCTCAGCGACGACGGCAAGTCCATGACGCTGAAGTACTCCAAGCCCTTCGCCGACTGGGAAATCGCCCTCGGCGGCCCCGGCGTCGACATCCCGGCCCACGTCCTCGCCAAGAAGGCGGGCCTGGCCGACGCCAAGGCATTCGTCGACCTCCTCAAGGGCACGCCACGCGGCGACTCCAAGGCCCCCAAGCCGGCGAACACTCAGCTCAAGGCCATGGCAGACCTGTGGAACACCGGCTTTGACACCAAGACCCTGCCGGCAGATCCGAGCCTCTACCTCTCCAACGGCCCGTTCATCGTCAAGAGCGTCAACCAGGACCAGTCCCTGACCATGGTCAAGAACCAGGACTACAACTGGGGCCCGACACCCAACCTGGACGAAATCACCGTCCGTTACATCGGTGAGGCCCCCGCCCAGGTCCAGGCCCTCAAGAACGGCGAAGCTGACATCATCGCCCCGCAGGCGTCCKCTGACACCGTGGAGCAGCTCAAGGCGCTTGAGAGCCAGGGCGTGACGGTCGACGTCGGCAACCAGCTCGCTTACGACCACATCGACCTGAACTACTCGGGCCCCTTTGCCGACAAGAACGTCCGCGAGGCGTTCATGAAGGCCGTCCCGCGCGCCGACATCGTCGACAAGATCGTCAAGAAGCTCGACMCGAAGGCTGCACCGCTTGACTCGCAGCTCTTCGTCCCGGACCAGGCCCCCTACGCCGACTCCGTGAAGAACAACGGATCCTCCGCCTACCAGGGTGTGGACATCGAGGGTGCCAAGAAGCTCCTCAACGGTGCCACCCCCACAGTCCGCATCATGTACAACAAGGACAACCCCAACCGTGTCGATGCTTTCTCCCTGATCAGCGAGTCCGCCACCAAGGCCGGCTTCAAGATCGTTGACGKCGGCCTCGGCAAGTCCGACTGGGGCAAGGCCCTCGGTGACGGCACCTACGACGCCACCATCTTCGGCTGGAGCAACTCCGGTGTCGGCGTGTCCGGCGTCCCGCAGATCTTCAAGACCGGCAACGACTCCAACTTCAACAAGTTCAGCGATCCGGAAGCCGACAAGCTGATGGACGAACTGATTGTCACCACCGACAAGAGCAAGCAGGATGGCCTCGTCACGCAGATCGACAAGATGATCTGGGACTCGGCCTACGGCCTTCCGCTCTTCCAGTCKGTTGGCGTGGACGCATACAGCGACCGCATCACCGGTGTGAAGTACATGCCGAACCAGACCGGCGTTTGGTGGAACTTCTGGGAATGGGCACAGAAGTAGCCCGCGACTGCAAGTAACACTGCTGGAAAGGCGTCGGGACCATAGATTCTTCGGTCCCGGCGCCTTTCTGGCGACCTCCCTGGCGATGCCGTGGTTCCGCCGCCACATCGGCGGGAACCGGCCAAACTCCGCGACCGGCCCGGGCAATCCCCGGGCCCGAACTCCGAGGTTCTATACCAATGGTGACCTACATCTTCCGGCGGCTTGTGACTGCCGCCCTCATACTTCTCGGCGCATCCTACTTCGTGTATCTCCTGACAGCGGCGTCCGGCGATCCCCTGGAGGAGTTCCGTGCCAGCAACTCGCCGCAGAAGCAGCAGCTCATGGACGCGAGAACCGAGCTCCTGCAGCTGGACACCCCGGCCCCGCTGCGGTATTTCAAGTGGTTCGGCGGCGCGGTCCAGTGCCTCGTTCCGTTCGCCAACTCCTGTGACCTCGGAAAGAACATCGCCGGCCAGCMTGTCACCGAGGCTCTCGGCTTCGCGCTCGTGCAGACCCTGACGCTCGTCACCGGGGCCACCGTGCTTGCCATCCTGATCGGCATCACCCTGGGCATCGTCACCGCGCTGCGGCAGTACAGCACGCTGGACTACGGCGTGACGTTCATGGCCTTCCTGTTCTTTTCCCTGCCGATCTTCTGGGTGGCGGTCCTGCTCAAGGAATTCGGCGCCATCGGGTTCAACAACTTCCTGCGAAACCCCGAGGTTCCGCTTCCGACGGCACTCGGCATCGGCGTCGTCGCCGGCGCGCTGACAGCGGTCGCGGCGGGCGGGGCCATGAAGCGCCGGCTGCTGACCGGCGCCATCGTCTTCGCCTTCGTCACCGCGGTGCTGATCTACTTCTCCGCCACCGAATGGTTCAAGACCCCGGGCCTCGGTCCCGTGATCATCGCCATCGCCGGTGCCGGCATCGCCTTCGCCGTCACCTTGCTCTCCGCCGGTCTGAAAAACCGCAAGGCCCTTCAGTCGGCTCTGATCTCCGTCGGCGTCGGCGTCGTACTGTACTTCGTCCTGCAGCCGCTGCTCAACGACGCGACGTTCCTCATGATCGTGATCCTGGCGGTCGCCTTCGTCCTGATCGGCATGGGCATCGGCTATGTGGTGGGGGGCTACGACCGTGGGCAGTCCATGCGGGCGGCGGCGATCACCTCCTTCCTGGTCGGCTTCCTGATCCTGCTGGATCGTTACATGCAGGCCTGGCCCAGCTACTTCAACAACAGCCGTGTGCGCGGCCGGCCCATCGCCACTATCGGTGCCAGCACACCGAACATTGAGGGCKACTTCTGGGTCCTGAGCCTTGACTCCTTCACCCACCTGATCCTGCCCACCCTGGCCCTGATCCTCATCTCGCTGGCCAGCTACACACGGTTCACCCGGGCCTCGATGCTGGAAATCATGAACATGGACTACATCCGCACGGCCCGGGCCAAAGGCCTGAGCGAGCGGACCGTCGTCATGCGCCACGCCTTCCGTAACGCCCTGATCCCGATCGCCACGATCGTCGCCTTCGATATCGGAGCACTGATCGGCGGTGCAGTCATCACCGAAACAGTCTTCTCGGTCCGTGGCATGGGCTTCCTCTTCCTGGACGGGATCGCTCATGTCGACCCCAACCCGGTCATGGGCGTGTTMATCTGCGTTGCCATCACGGCCATGGTCTTCAACCTCATTGCGGACCTGGCCTACTCCGCACTGGATCCGCGCGTAAGGGTAAAATCATGAGCCAGTCAAGTCAGCAGGAAGTAATCATGGCCGAAGACGGCTMGCGGATATCAGCCGCGGCAGGAATTGAGCCGGTCCTCGAGGCCAAGGGCCTCAGCCAGGGCCAGATCGTCCGCAAACGGTTCCTCGKACACTCCGGCGCCATCATCGGCCTCGTGGTCTTCGCCCTCATTTTTGTCGTGGCCTTCACCTCGGTGGGCTACCTGGGCATTCCGGGCTGGTGGAAGTACACCCACGAGCAAGTCTCCCCGCTGGTCAACGACGGCRCACCGACGTCCTCGCTGTGGCCCCTGGCCTGGGGCGAACATCCGTTCGGCCAGGACCGGATCGGCCGGGACCTGTTCGCCATGACCATGCGCGGCGCGCAGCAGTCCATCACCATCATGCTCGTGATCGGCCTCATCGCGGGCCTGATCGGCGCGGTGGTCGGTGCCATCTCCGGCTACTTCCGGGGCTGGGCCGAGGCCATCCTGATGCGCGTGACTGACGTCATCATCATCATTCCTGCCCTGCTGCTGGCCGCCGTCATGGCGCAGCTCGCCGGCCGCCGGGACCAGGGAAGCTGGTTCGCCACCTTCGCCAGCACCAACGGCGTCCTGGCCCTCGGAATCTTCCTCGGCCTGATCAGCTGGGTCAGTCTGGCCCGCCTGATGCGCGGCGAGTTCCTGTCACTGCGAGAACGCGAGTTCGTGGATGCGGCCCGGATTTCCGGCGCCAGCAATGCCAGGATCATCTTCAAACACATCCTGCCCAACGCCGTCGGCGTGCTGATCGTGAAMGTCACCCTGACGATGTCCGCGGCCATCCTCACCGAAACCGCACTGAGCTACCTCGGCGTCGGCGTCAAGGCCCCGGACACTTCCCTGGGCCTGCTCATCTCGCAGAACCAGCAGGCCTTCGCCACCCGGCCATGGCTCTTCTGGTTCCCCGGCATGTTCATCGTKCTCATCTGCCTCAGCATCAACTTCATCGGMGACGGCCTGCGCGATGCCTTTGACCCGCGACAGAAGAAGTTCAACGCCAAGAAGGCGGTGGACCACAGGGGGACTGCGGTGCAGGCAAGTGCYGTCACAGCCCCCGACGCTCCCGGGTATGAGGAATCCGGGCCCGAGGGATCCCGGTACGACGGACCTGCCGACGGAACCCAGGGCAAGTAGATGCCGGCCCCCTGCAGCAGGTCCGCGCTAGCCGGCGGTAACCGCCAGGTAGCTCGCCGCCAGGAGCAGTACGACGGCGCCAATCGCCACCCAGCGGACGGTGACGGTCGCCTCGGTGGCGGCAGCGTCGTCGGCGGCGAGCTGTCCGCTTTCCACCAGCTCATGCCACCGTGCCCGCACCAGCATGGCGGCCTGGCCGGAGTCCGTGGTCTTCAGGTCGCCGGGKCGGACCGACCTGCCGGGTCCGTAGGTGGTTGCCGGCAGGCCGTGGAGGTCTTCCGGGCGGCCATTGCGACCGCCCCAGATTCCGGGAGCGGGTGCGGCCCAGGAGACGTAGCTCTTCCGGGCCGTCACCAGGGTGAGTGCAAAGCGGGTATCGACGTGCACCAGCGCGGCCCACGGAACMTCGATCGAGCGGAACGGATTTTCCAGGGTGACGCCGAAATCGTGCACCACCACGGACGGCATCCAGAACAGCTGCCAGCCCATKAACGCAATGAAGGCCAGCGGGGCGACGCCCGCCAGCGCTCCCGGGCCTGCCATGACAACCGTGGCGACGACACCGAACGCGGCCACCGTCCAGGACAGCCAGGCGAACCATTTGTT
>NZ_JBFTHK010000033.1:0-33518 GCF_056394205.1 Arthrobacter sp. 10T413_2
CCGACAAACTGACCCCGGGAAAAAAATTAGGAATCGATGAAACACTCGAATCGCCTAATGGCCGCTTTACCCTGATACTTCAGAGCGACGGTAATTTGGTGCTCTATCACGACGGTATCGCTGCCGGCAACGCCTATTGGGCATCCGAAACTGAATGGGGGCCGGCGGATCAGCATCCGACGAGCCTGACGTTTCAGGGTGACGCCCAGATGGTTCTGACGGACAAGAACGACATACTTCGATGGTCCTCCGGGACATGGGGACCATTCGAGGACCCATTCCTGATAATGCAAGACAACGGGAACCTTGTCATCTACGACAAGTACAGTCAGCCAATCTGGGCGTCCGGAGTCGACGGTGGACTTTGGGCCGTTCCCGCGCGCGGGTACGTTGCCGAGACAGGGATTAATTTCACAGCAGACGCCTGCGGCAGGCTTCCGCAGATCGTGTCCGGGACGACGGACATCGGCACGCCAACCACAAGCTCAGTGGATGTCTCCGGGGTTGCGTACCAGATCATCGAACAGCGGCGCAGGCTAGTCAACGACGTGGTCGAGCACGCGTTTCTTCAGGACCTTGCTCAGCTTGGTGTGTGGCCAGGACAGCCGATCCAGGGAAAGGGATTGCTTTCTGGAGATGTGGCGCCCATCGGACCCTTTCACCGGCAGCCCGGTGTCATCACCATCACCACGGACCTTATAACAAACAACCCCGTGAGCCAGAGCCAGGAAATTGCTGAACCCACGCTCGCCAGCATCACCCAAGCACGTAGCGACTTGCTCCATCAGCTGAATCCGTCTGATTCCCCCGGTATCGTGAAGGCTTCGTATGAGAGCGCCTCGACGTACAAGGAGATGGGCGTTAAAGCAGGCTTATCCGTTTCGGGTGCAACGTTTGGAGCGGACGCGAACGCCACATTGAACCAGACGCACAGGAAAAGCACTGTGGTTGGGACGCTCCGGAACATCTTCTATAACGTCACCTTTGCGCCGAAACAGGCAGGCGCAAAAGGCTTCTGGCAGTCTGATGTCACGCCCGATAGCCTGCGGGCCTACTGCGGTTCCGGGAACCCGCCGATGTTCATCGACAGCGTCCAATACGGCAGATTCATATGCGTGACCGCAACGGGAGCATACGCCAGCACCGACCTCACTGCAGCATTGAAAGGACACTACGACGGGACCGTCAAGGTCGGCGGAAGCGTGGACGTCACATTCAAGGAAATCTTGCAGAACTCGGACATCCAGATCTACACGTCGGGCGTGCCGGGGCACTCTCAATTCCAAAATATTAGCGACATTGACGACCTTGCGAACGTATATCAGAGTGGTCTGAAGTTCACCTTGGACAACCCCGGGGCACCCATCTCATTCACGTGCCGCCACATAGCCGACAGCACCCTCGGTCATGTAGGACTGGTGGCCGAGTATGTTCAGCCTTTGAGCGCTGCCGGTGTCGATGTGAACGACGCCCGGTTCTGGGTCATCGATGGCCCTGGAGGCGGCGCCGTAAACACGCACATACGGGTCAACCCCGGGGACACATTGACATTATCCGGCTCCGGAGCGTTCTGGAACGGAATCGTCTTCTCGGGCGATACGACTCCCGCCGGATGGAAGGGCCATAAGGCGAATGCAAACGCTCCAGTGCCGTCCGCGACAGCGTTTTGCCTGGTCGCGAAAACCGGTAACGCCAATTGGTTTGCCTGCGAGGATGGCGTCTTTGAAGGCGCGATGGGCCCAGAGGCGCGAGGAACACTGTTGCTGAACGGCAATGACAACATCATGGACAATGGCGACGGCCGACATTGGACAGTCCGAGTGGACGTCAAACGGGCGAACGCGGGCGCCGCGGGAATCTACGTCTAGGCCTGAAGGCCAACAGAAGTGAGACACCCACCCGTACTCCATCACGAATTTGGATGAAGCGGGACGGTATCTGGTGCTTCCTCGCGGTCTCGGCTGGAAAGTCCTGTCCGGACCTGTGCGCTGGCGGATCAACGGGCTGATTGGGGAGTTGTGCCTTCACGGCCCCCGTCAGAAGGAGCAGCATCGTGGAGTAAGGCTGACACACATAATTTAGAGCAGGTGAGCGATCCATGGCTAGGCACCAGGCCTCCGACAGGAAATCCCGCCATGCGGCGGGCCGGAAGGACAGGTTTGCCGCCCGTTGGGAGAAGCCTGCCGTGTGGCTGGCAGTAGCCGCCGCGGGAGTCGCTATTACCAACGTTCTCGTTCCCCGGTTTAGTCAGGGACTCGACCAGATTATGCAGCAAATCTCCCTTTGGCTGTGCATATTCACCCCTGGTAGGCGAAGGCTACCCCCTCGCTGGTTGCGTCCGCCGAGGCGACCGTTACCCACACTGAACCGCTCGTCAGCGGATCCGGTGCGGTGGCCGTGATCTGGGTGTCATCATCGATTGACCAACTGTCCGCCCACACGTCCCCGAAGGACACTCCCGTGGCCGCGTTGAACCCGGACCCCGTCAGCACGACCTGCGAGCCACCGGCCCCCGCATCCGGGTCCACGCTCAAAAGGGAGGGAGCCCGCGTCGATGCGTCCTGGTATGCGAAGGCTACCCCCTCGCTGGTTGCGTCCACCGAGGCGACCGTTACCCACACTGAACCGCTCGTCAGCGGATCCGGTACGGTGGCCGTGATCTGGGTGTCATCATCGATTGACCAACTGTCCGCCCACACGTCCCCGAAGGACACTCCGGTGGCCCCGTTGAACCCGGACCCCGTCAGCACGACCTGCGAGCCACCGACCCCCGCATCCGGATTTACAGACTCGAGCTGGAGCAGCTGCGGCGTTGCCATCTGATGCTGCACTCTGGGAATGACCTCGTTGACTAGCTGGTGGATGCGTGTGTCCCCTGGGCACACCTTCCCCTGCGCCTTCGACCACTTCTCTCCCCCGGCGACCCGCCAAGGGTCAATCCCTTGCCGGTGGTAGCCGATTCCCCGGCGCCCGGGTGCACTGTCCGCGATCAGATCGGGTGGAATGGAGTACTCCCGGCAGCACCAGACGATGATGTCGACGATCGAGTCGAGCTGGGCCGGGGACCAGGGATTTGACTCTTTCCCACCGTCGCTTGTCTCGATGCTAATGAGACGGGCGTTGCCCTGAAGGTTGGCATCGGCCTGAAAATCCGTGTCCACCCACTGATATACCACGCCGTCATTCCCCGGATCATCCGCCGGACCGCCGACGCCAAAGTGTGACTCCGTGCCTGCCCAGCCATTGTTTCGGAACAATGACTCGGTGCCGGCCAGAAACCCAGCCATTGTGTGCACACAAACAATGTCGTGCGCGGTCATACGAACCCCAGGATCTCCCGCGGCGAGAGGCCGCCATTGTGCTGACGGGTAAAGTGCCATGATGAATCCTCCATTGCTATCGAGGCGAACTCGCCGAATATGTTAGCTGGATCGCTAGTTCCGGTTGATGAATCTCTTGTCTCCGGCGGATCGGTTCGAGTCCGCGTCGACCTCCGGGCCTGTAGCGGACTATGCCGGCGACATGGGCATTGACTTGGCATCCACGCGGTCTAGGCGCGATTTGCTCCTTTATGCATTGGGCCTGCTTCTCTCATACACTTTTCGGAGTTCCTCGTCCATCGCTACGGCTAAGTTGCCACACGTAGACCAGGGTCACGGGTCCGCACCATCGGCGGCCCGTTGACTCCCCCGCTGCGGAGGGTCACGCTCCTCAGTTCGAAGCGTTCGGAAAGTCTCTGTCACAGGTCGGCCGCGGCGTCGAAAGTGGGGTGCGTGTGAACCGAGTTGGCGTTTCGCTTTTATTTGGCGTCCTTCCCAGTTTGGGTGGCGGGCGTCGCGATGCCTGAATCGCCGGGGTTGGCGGCTGCTGCGCCCGGATGACCTCGTAGTCGTAATCGTCAGGTACTCCAGTTTGCGGGCGGCTGAGGACGCTAAGCGCCCGGAGTGCATTGGTCCTCCCTGGCCCGCCGTACTGCCGCGCTTGCTCGCGGCCAGGGTTCTTTCCGCGGGACTCGAAATTGAAAGATGCCCTACTCGTCGCATACATGGTCCTCACACCTGCGGGGTTGCTGAAGTGGGCGACGGTGGTCCCGTGTTGTCCTCGCAACGCCCTTCCGAAGGCCGCCTTGCGGACCCTCTGACGTCGGCATTGCCTCGCCGGTGCGGAGTGAGATCGAACTTCCGTTCCGATTGTTTCTTCCCCTTGTGGCGCGGGCGCCTGGGGCGCCATTCACCTTGCACGGACGCACGTTGCTATGTCGGTTCATCTTGGTAGCCGCCACACACCGCGTAAATCAGATCATTGTGGCTGGCCGCTACACGCGAATTATTGGACTGGAAAGCCGACGTAATTGCCCGGCACCGGACGTGTGATGCATCGCAGTCTGCTCGCGTGCGTCTGTGGAGTCAAGGGCGTTCGGTTCTTCACAAAAAATGCCCGCTTAGCAAACCACCCGAGAGCGTCAGCAACTGGGCCGGAGCGCCTTTCTATGAGTCAACAATGCCCTATTGACACGGCCATGAATTGGGGCCAGCATGGCTGCCAACCAATTAACGTGGTTGAGCATTGGAATGGCATGTTGAAATGCCTCAGCAATCCTAATTGTCATCCGTGAGGCCGCACGCGCACAGGGGAATGGCATGACATCTTATCCGGTGATTTCCTCCACCTCCCGCAGTTCCGGTCTTTCGTCTGACCAGCTTCTGGCCCTCAAACCCCATGTGATCGACCTGCAGCGGGGCGTCTTTTCAACGGACGGTGAATACAGCACCGGCGAGGAAGACGTTGACGCCATCTTCGACACTTATCTGCCTGATTTCATCCGGGATCATGGCGGAGTAGGTGTGCCCCTTGTGATCTGGGCTCATGGCGGCCTGGTAAATGAGGGCGACGGCTTGAGGATCGCCAACGATCAGGTTGGCTGGTGGAAGTCCAACGGAGCCTACCCCGTGCATTTTGTTTGGGAATCCGGACTCGCCGCGGCGCTCATGGATGCGGTGTCCGGTGTGATCGCTCGTGGTGGCAGGGGGTTGTTCGAGGACATCAAGGACCGCGCCATAGAACTGGCCCTGCATTACGGCCCGGGCCAGGCGGTCTGGGGAGACATGAAGGACGGTGCCAGGAAAGCCTCCGAGCCCGGTGGAGGGGCGCTCTATTTTGCCGCCAGGCTCGCCAGGTTCTGTGCGGCGAACCCGGGTGCGATCACCCTCCATGCCATCGGCCACAGCGCCGGATCCATCTTCCACTCCTACCTCGTACCTGCCGCGGTCAAGGCGGGGGTGCCGTCATTTGACACGGTGAACCTCCTGGCTCCGGCTGTGCGCTCGGACCTGTTCAAACAGAACATCATGCCGCTGATCGGTACCGGCATCACGAGACTGTCGATGTTCACGATGGACAGGCGGACCGAACTCCAGGACACATGCCTGGGTGTCTACGGGAAATCCCTGCTTTACCTGATCAGGGCCGCCCTCGAGCCGGAAGAGTTCTGCCCGATTCTTGGGCTCGAGGAGTGCGTCCGCGCCGACGGCGCCCTCAACGCACTGTTCAGCACCCCGCCGAGCCCCACGGAGGCCGATGTCGTCTGGTCCCCGACAACCTCCGGAGCACCCACGGACCTCAGCGGGGCAACGTCACACGGCGGCTTCGACGGTGACCAGCTAACGATGGACAGCCTCGCCCGCCGGGTGACCGGCCAGCCGGACGTTGTGCCTTACCCCGCCGGGCGCGGGCTGCCACCGGATCTATGGACGCTTCCCGCCACAGGAATGCTGCCGTCAGCGCCCGTGCCGGCAAGGCACCGGCGGGCACTGTGCATCGGTATCAACGACTATCCCAGTGCTCTGCGGCTCTCCGGCTGCGTGGCCGATGCCGATGCATGGGGCAGCCAGTTCACGGCACTCGGCTACGAAGTGGAGAAGCTGACCGATCAGGACGCCACCCGTCAAAACATCTTGGAAAAAGTGCTGGCCCTGGTCTCGGAAAGCCGGGCTGGCGACGTCATCGCCATCCAGTACTCCGGTCACGGGACCTATGTGCCGGACCTGACCGGCGACGACGACACGCCCGGATGGCCTTATGAGCAGGCGATCTGCCCCGCCGATTTCCAGGCCGGAAACCTGATCATTGACGACGACCTGGGGGCCATCTTTGATCTGATTCCCGACGGCGTCAACGTCACCTGCTTTTTTGATTCCTGCCACTCCGGGGAGTCCACCCGATCTGCTCCCCCGGTGACCGAAGCAGCGCTGGCACGGCTCGGCGCATCAGCCGTCGGGCAGGGACGTCGTCCCCGCTTCATGTACCCGACGGATGAAATGGTGGCAGCGTACAAGGCCCAGCGGGGCGATCCATCGACGCCGGGGAAACGCACGACCATGCGCGAAGTACTCTTCAGCGCCTGCGGGCCGCAGGAGGTTGCTTACGAAACCGGAGGTCACGGCGATTTCACGGCCGCGGCAAATGTCCTGGTCGTCGGTTGCGCCGGGACCGTCAGCAACGGCCGTTTTCAACAGCAGGTACTGGACAAGTTCAGGGACCAACCGCGGCAGAATCCCGAAATGGACGCCTCGGACGTCTCGATCGCCCGCACCTTCCTGGGCGCCCTGGCGCGAGCACCCCGACCGGGCAACGGCAGTCAGGCCGCCGCCGGAGTCGCTGATCAGCCAACGCCGGAGGCCTCGACTGCCGAGGCCCGGGCACGCTCCGCGGCCAGATTCCTGCGGGCCACGGCCGACTTCATTGAAGGCGGCTAAACCGAATTGTTGCATTTCAAACCGGGGAATCGCGGCACCCCGGAAAACAGCGAAATCGTTTGTCACACACGTTCCTCGGAGATTGAAATGGCGAATCAGCCACCAGCAAAAGCGTCGAGGCCTCGCCCAGGGACCAGCTTGACTGTCGAGCGCGACCGGCTCGCTCAGTGGGTCTTAGCACTGAGCGGGGTGGGAATTGTTCTCATCAGCCTATTCGCCCTAGTTCTCGCTACGGATAGGGCGGAAATGGCGCGCTTGGTGTTTACCTCGGTCCTTCCCCTCTTGGGCACATGGGTCGGCACAGTCTTGGCATTCTACTTCGCGCGGGAGAACCTCAGAACAGCTACAGCAAACACAGCGCAGCTTCTTGGCCTGAACGCGAACGCACACCTGGTGGCGGATGCGATGCTGCCGAGAGCCCGCATGGTCGTCGCCTCCGTTCCGGCAGGAGCGACGATCGATGACGTCAAACTTGTCGATATCTACAATCGGATAACCTCTGCAGGCGTGATGCGCCTGCCAATTCTTGACAACTCAGATGTCGTTCACTATATCGTGCATAAGTCAACGCTTGATGCTTTTGCCGCCGCACGGAAAATCGACCCATTAGCCTTCGGAGATCTGACGATGCAGACCCTCTCGTCGGATCCCGAATTGGGGAAACTCGTGAAATCGATGGGATTTATCGGTCCCAAAGCACTCCTCAGCGATGCCCAACGAGAGATCCGCGAGATCTCGAACTGCAATGACGTCTTCGTGACCACGAGCGGCAAGAACTCGGACCCAGTAATCGGCTGGCTCACGAACACGGACCTAGCGGGTCAGGCCTAGCCGTTGGGACAGTGCCCTGCCGCTGATCGATGGAGGCACAGGGTCCGGCGGAAGATCCTCATCCAGCCCCCGCAGGGCCCGCTGCTTACGGCGTCGGACGGAACTACCGAGAACGAGCCGCGACTCAAGTGCACACGTCGCCGCCCACTGGGTGTCCACGCCAAGAACGGGAGGGATCTCCTACGCGCCCGTCCATCCCAGCGCGACGAACCTCAACACCCGGCCCGAACGCCCCCAGGAAATTCTCCGCGTCAAGAGGGATGCAGCGCGGAAGATTCAGCAAACACAGTGCCGGCAGGCGTAGCGACCCCGGAGACTCACAAGGTCTGTGATGCCACAGGGCATTTAGGGTTCGCCCAAGCCCTGAAGGCCATCTGCTGGTCGCGGCGGTGTGGCGTTGCAGATGTGTCGCCCCTCTTCCGACAAGGGGTTTAGGAAGTGTGGCGTTGTGCCCGCATCATTTGTGCGGTAGCGCCTGACCTGAGCATTCCTGCAAGGTACTCGGCGTCCGATGAAAGGCGCCGGACAATCTCATCCAACCAGTCGATGAGGACGCGGTTGTCCTCGTCCAGGATGTACTCCAACTGCCAGCTGCCAGCGTCGGCGAGCCACCGGCCCGTGTCCGGGTTAGTGCTGTTGATCCGGAGTATGAGGCTCGGGGCATCGTAACCGGAGGCACCCAACTGCCGCAGATTTGGATCGAAAAGTAGGCATGGTTCCTCTGACGTCAGGACGAGGTGGCCAGTGTCTTTTCCCCCGGGGCGGTAGTTCTCCGCGTTCGCGCGTGCTTCGTGCGAGAGTTGCCCCGTGGCCCGCGGCCCCATAACGGCCCACGTTTCTGTCCGCACATGACGGGCGAAGAGAGAGACCGGCCGAACCCGGAGCTGGTAACCAAGAAGACGCGCCGTTTCTTGGAGCAAGGCAGCCGCCTCGACACACCTTGCGTTCGTGCCGAAAACGTCACCCACGGCCACGACGGCTTCTAGCAGAACGCCTAACGGTGCACGCAGCAAGTCCTGGGCCTCGTTGCGGGGGTTGTCTGCCCGTTCAACAGAAGCACAGCCCGCGGCGTATCCCGCTGTCGATACCGCCTCACGGGAGGCATTGCCTTCGGCATTTATGGCTGCCCATACCTCCTCAGCCGACGCATCGCCTGCGGCGTACCCCACTTCCCATGCCTCCCCAGCGGCACGCAGAACAAACTTGACCATTGCGGCCTGGACCATTTCTCGGGCTGAAGACAAAGCTGGTCCTCTCGTCTTTTCGGATTCTTCGGTCATGAGCTTCCCTTCGATAGGCTGCGGATCATGCGGCAGCTCCGGAAACTGTACACGAATTTGACAGACGCATACCGAAGTGATATGGGGCATATCGTTAAGCGGACCGAAGAACAGATCTGTGGTAAACAAGGGCTTTTCGCGTCAGCGCCGCCCGACTACCGCGTCCAGACCCTCGAGTCGAGATGAGTTGCTGTTTGACTTTCCCCACGCGGCTGGCACCATTCCCGCTTCGCGATGGCCTCCCTGGTAGCCATCACGGAAAACCAGCGCGCCGCTGCGATCACCGTGGTCGCCCTTTGGCAAAGGAGGAGCACACACCTCCTCGGAGATCGCCGATTTCTTCAAGGTCGCCCGAAGCACGGTGTAGCGGACCTTCCGATTAACTCAAAAACCGCTTACGGTTCGGCCAACGAATCCAGGCTGAGGACTCATAGTGCCCGCTTCTGTAAGTCGACTCATCCGACGTTCCACGGGCAGATGCAGAATCCTTTCTCAGCGCGGACAGCCACGATGACAACGAGTTCTCGGCGCACACCCGGCCGTCCCATGGCTGAGCGCACTTCGTCAAAAGCGGTAGGCGGTCCTAGTGCACGCGTGCCGTGCATTGGATAAGCAAGTAGCCAATACTCGTGGCCCGCAGGCGATGACTGCATAGAATTCGGCGAAGTCCGTGTGCAGTTATCAGACGCCGGATGCGCGGTCCGCTCGTGGCCGCTCGTGAGGGGAGAGTCGCCCGTGCCTGCTCGAAATCGCGTTCAGCCTGTTGCCGTTGCCATATGCGTCTTCCTATTTTTGTCAACTTTTGCTGGGGGCCCGGCCAATGCGGCAGTAAGTTCCCAATTGTCTCCAGAAGCCACAAAGGCCTCAAAGCCCTCCAGCGAAGACCCCGACCGGCCGAACCAGAAGCATCTTGTCGTACAAGACAAAGACCTACACGACGGCGTCGCCGGGACCCCATATCTGGAAGAGCTTACGGCCAAGGGAGGCACCCCACCCCTGACTTGGACCGCAACCGGGCTTCCCCAAGGAATCACCATGTCCACCGACGGCATCCTCTCCGGAACGCCAGTCAAACTAGGCACCAGCCAGATCGCCCTCACTGTGATTGACTCTGCCGGCCGCCGCGCTTCCGTCTCCCGACGGCTCAAGGTCCCCAAAACACTCCCCGCTGCATGTATCGACTCGCCTTGTGCAGTGCTGACCCCCTCCGCGAGAACAGTCCAAGTTCCCGGAACCAAGATCGTTGGAATCACGCGGAACGCAACGACGGGCGCACTGGCCACTGTAACGCTCACCGGAATCACCGTCGCTGGAGGCGCAGTCCTTGTCCTTGCACCGACGCCTGCAATCGAGTCGGGAGCCGTTGTCTACGTCCAAACCGTCTCAGCCAACCCCGACGGCACGTCGACAGCGTCTGTAACTCCAACGACTCCCGCTGATGCATTCACGGCCGGTACGGTCAAGACCAGCGAATCTAACGCCACAACCACCATAGCGCCCGCATCCGCACCCCCACCGGCCTTCAGCATTGCTCCGGCATCAGCCGCAGTCAATGTTGCAGCATCGAATGCGGTGCCAAATCAGCTAGCCAGCCCCCAGAGATCCGCATTAGCGACGCCCTCGCCAACGATGAAATGCGAGGAGACGAAGGTCGAACCTGACCTGACGGCAGGACTGACGGCTATCTGGAAGCACCCAATTGCCGGCGCCGGAGGCGTATACGTCGGAACCGGTGGGCTTAGCCTATTTCAGGTCGACCTGGACACTGTCATAACCCTCAAGCTAGGAATTTTGTCGGAACAAAAAGACACTTGCACCCTAACCCTGCCGGAGGTGAAGCGCCTAGTACCCGCGGGCGAGCTTGGCGCCGTGGTCATAGCCGAACAGCCCAAATTCTCGGTATCTGTTTCCAGCAAAGTCGACATTACCGCATCGGTCACCCTGCACTGCTCGACGGAGTACCGATGGGAGTCGGGCGCCGAGACCCGGCTGTCATATTGCCGAACAACCTACGAACCTCTACAGATCAGAAGCGACACCGGGGTAGATACCGTACTCACCGGTACAGTTGATGTCCGAGTGAGCCTGGACGACATCGTTGGTATCACAGGGCAATTCACTGCTAGCCTCCACGCGGGCTATCACCCGACCACCCACCCGGTCGCAGTCCTCGACTTCACCGCCGCCGCCCAGCTGGGTGCCTGTCTGGATTGCTTCTTTCACGGTTCCCCCGCCCATGTCACGATCGTCAAGAAGACCTTCTTCCAAAACAAAATACTCGCCTCATGGGACACGGCCCCCCCGCCGCCGCCCGGGCCGCTGCAAATCACCACCACCTCTTTGCCAACCGGAACCGTCGGACAGCCGTACCGTGCAGTCTTAAACGCCACGGGCGGGACGGCGCCGTACGCCTGGACCGTCAACAACGGGCAACTACCCGTAGGCCTCGTCCTTGACCGGCTCACTGGTATCATCACCGGCACCCCAACTAGCCCCGGAACGTCCACGATCATTGCCGGCGTCAAGGACACCGCAGGCATGACCGCCGCGTTCACAGCCACCGTGACGATCCAACCGAGCGCAACGGGTCTTACCGGCGTCCAAAAGGTCGCCACGGACAGCTACACCGTGTACGCGGTAACGACAAATGGAGCAGTATGGGACTGGGGCCAGAATGACAAAGGTCAGCTCGGGAACGGCACCGCCACCAGCACTAATGCAACCCTGCCCATGGAAGTCGCAGGCTTAACCGGCGTCAAAGACATCAGCACCGACTACTGGTCGACACTCGCGTTGAAGAGCGATGGGACGGTATGGGCCTGGGGATTCAACTCCAAGGGACAGCTTGGGAACGGCACGACCACGAACTCGTCCGTGCCTGTGCAGGTTACGGGACTGACGGGTGTTCAGAGTATAGTCGCCCACTTCTACTCGGCCTATGCGCTGAAGAGCGATGGGACGGTATGGGGGTGGGGCATGAATGGAGTGGGTCAGCTAGGGAACGGCACGAGGTCGGACTCGTCCGTGCCCGTACAGGTCCCGGGTCTCGCCGGCGTCCAAAAAATCACTGCCGACGGCAACACAGTGACTGCGCTGAAGACCGATGGGACCGTTTGGGACTGGGGCCTGAACTTCGAGGGTAATCTCGGAAACGGTACCACCATCGCCTCGTCAGTGCCTGTGCAAGTAACCGGCCTAACTGGAGTCCGGGACATAACCCCTGACATCTTGTCTACGTTCGCGGTCAAGGCCGACGGGACAGTATGGGCCTGGGGGTCCAATAACACCGGCCAGCTCGGAGACGGCACCACGGCTAACGCAACCGTACCCGTTCAAGTCACGGGCCTCGACGGAGTCCAAAATGTCTCCGCCAGTGGCAGCGCGGTATTTGCCCTCAAGACAGATGGGACGGTCAGGGCTTGGGGGGGAAACTTCTCTGGCCAGCTAGGGAACACGACGACCGCCGATTCGACCATACCTGTGCAAGTTGCGGGTCTGTCCGGTGTCCAAAGCGTTAGCGGCTCCGACCTTGATTCGGTTCTTGCGGTGAAAACCGACGGGACGCTATGGACCTGGGGCGACAACCGGTTCGGCGAACTCGGTAACGGCACGACCACAAACTCGGCCGTACCAATGGAGGTCCCGACCCTTACCGGTGTCCAAAGCGCTGCTGCCGCCCCCTTCCAGGCGTTTGCCATCACGTCCGCTGGAAACGTATGGGCCTGGGGCGACAACCGGTTAGGTCTGCTAGGTAACGGCACGACGGCCAGCTCGGCTGTACCTGTGAGGGTAGGTTGAGGGGAGATGACAGCCGAAGGGACATGTCGCACAGCGTCCATTTCACATGCCTAAGAAGGAGACACCGGCCAGTCGCGCTGGCTCTCCAGCAATAATAGCCTCGCTTGCTGAATGCCAATACCCTGCAGGTCGCCGCCACTGGGACACCGTCGGCGGCAACATCTGGGCTGCTTAGGAGTTTTCGGACAGCGGATTAGTGGTTTTTCTACGCTGCCGTGGCCGGCTGCTGGTAACTATAGTGGACTTCATTCGGCCGCTGGTAGTTGAGCGCTGAGTGGCGTCTGCGGCTGTTGTAGAAGCCCTCGATGTAGCGGATGATGTCCTTGCGGGCGCGTTCCTTCGTGGCGTACGTCGTCCGGTACACCCGCTCGTTTTTTAGGGCCGAGAAGAAAGTCTCGGCTTGGCTGTTGTCCCAGCAGATCCCGGTTTTACCCATGGACGAACGCATGCCCAGCCCGGTGACCAGGGCCCGGAAAGAGGCCGAGGTATAAACGCTTCCACGGTCCGAATGCCAGATCGCGTCGGGCTCGATCCGGGTCGTTGCCGCGGCATTGGACAGGGCCCGTTCCACGAGCTCGGAGCGCATGTGGTCCTCGATCGCCCATCCGACGACCTTCTTCGAATAGCAGTCGATGACGGTAGCCAGATAGATAAACCCCTGCCACGTGTGCACATAGGTGATGTCCCCGACGAACTTGATGCCGGGACGAGCAGCAGTGAAGTCGCGCTTCACCAGATCCGGCATTGCCCCGGCCGCTTCGGCGTCGGCGACAGTCGTGGTCCTGAAGGGTCGTGGCTGGCACGGTACCAGGGCCTCTTGCCGCATGATCTGGCGCACCAGCTCCGGGGAACATTCGATGCCCTCACCGGCCAGGTCCGCGTGGACCCGGCGGTATCCATAGGTCCCGTCCGATTCCTTGAAGAAATGCCGCACACGGGCGGCCAGCGCCTGTCTGCGGGCCGCGGTGGCCGATACCGGGCGGGATCGCCAGTGGTAGAACCCTGAGCGGGAGACCTCCAGCCACTGGCACATCCTCAGCACCGCCGGCGCTTTCGGCGTTGCCGTGTAGGAGTCGATGAATTCATACTTCGCCACTACCGTGGCTCCCTTGCGAAGTATGCGGCCGCTTTTTTTAGGAACGCGGCCTCCGCCTTCAGTTCCTGGTTTTCACGTTCCAGTTCCTTGAGCCGGGCACGTTCGGAGACGTTCAGCTCCGGCTCCGTCTCGGCGCCGCCATGTGCTTCCTTGTACTTCTTCAGCCAATTACGCAACGTCTCGGCACCCACGCCGTATTCGGTGGCGACCGTCTTGATCGGCTTGGACGAGTCGATGACTTCGCGGCACAGTTCATCCTTGAATTCCTGAGTGAACCTGCGACGGGTTGATGACATTCTGGTGATTCCTCATTCCGGTAGTCCCCATCTTTTCACGGGGCACCACTGTCCGAAATCTCCGGAGCAGCCCAATCCGTGACCAGTGGGGAGACCTGTTGAGGGAGTAGGAAGGCACAGAATCTAAATCCTCTTGCTCCAGCAAGCCTGCCTCTGTCCATTGCCCATTGCAGCCCTTATACTCGTCTTCCAATCTGTTGGTGCAGAGCATCGGAGCAACAATGGCCCAGCCCCAGTCAGCGCCTGCACGAAGCAGAGGTCGTATGCGCACGTCGGAAAGAGTCGCTTGGATTGGCGTGATCGGATTAGCTGTTAGCTCTCTCATCCAGTGGCATCCGTGGGACCACGGACAAGAGGCGGCGGCCGACAAAGGAATCGCAGCAGCCAAGGACGTCCTGCTTGTAACTTCGATTAATCCCACTGAATACACGATGGGGACCGATCAGTTGGAAGTGCCGCTTAATGGCAAGTTGCTTAAGCCTATACCGAGTGGCAGGGAGATTTGGGCAGCAGTTCGCAAGCGCGTGGCGCAAGACGACACCGGCAGTATGCAGCAACCTGGCCTTGCCTACACGCCAGTCTGCAGCGTGGACGAGCGCGCTTTGACCTTCGATTGCGGCCAAATCCAGCTGGGCCCAGATACTCCCGAAGCAGGCTCGTACTTTGTGTACGTAGGGTTGGCCGACTCTGCTGCCGAGAAGCAATTAGTCGGAATTGAAGTTGAACAAAAAAGCCCATCGCCCATATGGAGCCACCCTGCTCCTAACGGCCTAGATACTGGGACCACCATACGTGTTACCCGTCCGCCGAAGTCGCCTTGAGCTGGGCGCTTTCGCATGGGATTCGCGTTGACACTAGGTGAGGAGGGTCCTAGATTTGACGCTTCGTCCAGGAAGAGCGCTCCGCGGTGCGCCCGGGGACGCGGCAGCCCCGACCCGCCGCCGATGATGGCTACCGCAGTCGCTGGTGTGGTGCGGGTTCTCGTAGGGCGGCCGGCGCAGCAGCTGAACGGAGCGCGAGGGCATCGAGACACCGCCTGTGCCTCATCCCTCGATGGCTGAGGCGAGACGCCCCTTGAATGCTCATACGGCACGGGGTTCAGCAGCTGGTGGGATTTCTACTTTCTGACTTGGAGGCATGGCGTGATAGGAGATGACGCTGGCGCCCTGTCCGCCACCATCAAGCTGGATGCCTGAACCTCGCGATGAACTGGGATGCCTTGGTGAGGCGGGACCAGACATCTGCAAATCGGCTGTACAGCGCAGGCGCAGCACGCGGTCGTAGCCGCGGGCTGTGAGGACGCCGCGTTCCAGGGCGTAGTCCAGGACGCGCGTGGTGGGTGCACTAAGCCGCAGGGCTCCGCGCAGCAGCCGTCCCGGCACCTGCGCGTTCGTTTCCAGCCCAAAGGGCAGCAGCCGCTCCAGCTGACGGGCCCGGGCTGCGCGGACGCGCTCTGCGATGCTCGCGGTGCCTTCCTCGGCCGCGGGCTGGCCGAAACCGGCGAGCGAGACGCGCTCCACTTCGAGCTGGATGTCCACCCTGTCCAGCAACGGGCCGGAGAGCCGGGCCTGGTAGCGGCGGCGCATGGTGGGTGTGCAGACGCAGTCCACCCCCTTCCCGGTCGCCTTGCCGCAGGGACACGGGTTGGCCGCGAGGACCAGCTGGAACCGGGCGGGATAGGCCGCGGCCCCGGCCGAGCGGTGGATGACAAGCTCGCCGCTTTCCAGCGGCTGCCGCAGGGCGTCCAGGACGCCGCGGTCGTACTCGGGGGCCTCGTCAAGGAAGAGCACTCCGCGGTGCGCGCGGGACGCTGCCCCGGGGCGCGGCAGCCCTGACCCGCCACCGATGATGGCCACCGCCGTCGCGGTGTGGTGCGGGTTCTCGTAGGGCGGCCGGCGCAGCAGCTGCACGGAGCCCGAGGGCAGCGAGCACAGGGAGTGAATGGCGGTCACCTCCATGGCCTCGGTGTCGCCCAGGTCCGGCAGGAGGCCGGGCAGCCGCTCGGCCAGCATGGTCTTCCCGGCACCGGGCGGCCCCGTCAGCAGAAGGTGGTGGGCACCCGCGGCAGCCACTTCCAGGGCACGGCGCGCCGCGGCCTGCCCGGAGACATCGCACATGTCCGGCGCCAGCGCGGGACCGGTGCCGGGATCGGGGCTGTCGGCGTCCTCGGGCTCGGGCTCGAAGTCCAGGGCGAGGTCCTGCGGATCCGCGCCGCAGTCGAAGGCGAGTCGGGCCAGCGTGGCGTAGCCGCGGACCCGTGCGCCCGGGACGAGTTCGGCCTCGGCCACGTTGGCCCGGGCCACCACGACCTCCGGGTAGCCGGCCCGCACCGCGGCCATCACCGCCGGAAGGATGCCCCGCACGGGCCGCAGACGGCCGTCCAGGCCGAGCTCGGCGATGAAGACGGTGCGGCCGGTGGACCGGATGTCATTCGCCGCCAGCAGGACGGCCATGGCAATGGCGAGGTCGAAGCCCGAGCCGCGCTTGGGCAGGGAAGCCGGGATCAGGTTGGCCGTAATTTTCCGGCGGCTCAGCGGGATTCCCGAGTTCTGGGCCGCGGAGCGGATCCGTTCCTTGGCCTCGTTGAGCGAGGCGTCCGGCAGTCCCAGGATCACGAACGCCGGCAGGGTCTGGCCGATGTCGGCCTCGACCTCCACGATGTAGCCGTTGAGGCCCACCAGGGCGACCGAATAGCTCCGGCCCAGCCCCACCTACCTCACACCCTTGAGGTGCTCGACGGCGGGCTCGCCGGTGCCGTCGTCGATCACGGCGATTACGTCCACGCGGCAGGGCGGCGAGCCCAGCCCCTGGGCACGGCACCAAGCCGACGCCAGGCGGTGGAGCCGGGCCAGCTTGTCCGCGCCGACTGCCTCGAAGGGATGGCCGTACGCGAGGGATTTGCGGGTTTTCACCTCGGCTATGACCAGGGCGTCGCCGTCGAGCGCGACAATGTCGATCTCGCCCTCAGGGCAGCGCCAGTTGCGCTCCAGCACTCGCATACCGAGCGATGCAAGATACCCGGCGGCGAGGTCCTCCCCGCGCCGGCCCAGCACATCCTTAGCTCTCATGCCTCCAGCGTGCAGCGCCGCCGGGGACGACCACAGAGCACACTTGGGCTATGTGGAAACCCTCAAGGAAGTCCCCCCTACGCGGGCCTCTGTGGAGGAAGAGTCGCGCAAATCCAGCGGCCACCGGCTGCCGCGAAAGATTCCGCGGGGATCAGTTGCCGAGGTCCTCGACCTTGGGCAGGGCCAGGTCCTCGCTGCGCGGCAGTTCCTCGACGTTGACGTCCTTGAACGTGATGACGCGGACGCTCTTGACGAACCGGGCGGAGCGGTAAACGTCCCACACCCAGGCGTCCTGCAGTGTGAGGTCGAAGTAGACCTCGCCGTCGGCGCTGCGGGCCTGCAAGTCTACGTGGTTGGCAAGGTAGAAACGCCGCTCGGTCTCGACCACATAGCTGAACAGCCCGACGACGTCGCGGTATTCGCGGTAGAGCTGTAGCTCCATGTCGGTTTCATAGTTTTCAAGGTCCTCGGCACTCATGGTTCCATCTTGCACCATCCGGTGCCGGCCGCGCGCCACAAGTCCGGTCCGCGCCAGCCGTCGCGATAGGACCGGAGTGCGGCCGCGGCACGCTAGAGCAGCTGCCAGCTGACCCGGTGGTAGGGCGTGGGACCGGCGGCACGGAGCGCTTCCTTGTGCGCGGCGGTACCGTAGCCCTTGTTCTCGTCCCAGCCGTAGCCCGGGTATTCGAGGTGCAGCTCGCTCATCATCCGGTCCCGCTCCACCTTGGCAAGAATGCTGGCCGCGGCGACGCTGAGGCACTGCATATCGGCTTTCACCAGCGTGTGCACCGGGGCGTCACAGCCGGGGTCGGCGGGAGCCTCGTCAAACAGAGAGGGCTGGAGATCAGGCGAGAGCCAGTTGTGGCTGCCGTCGAGCAGGACGACCTCCGGCCGGACGCCGGCGGCGAGGACGGCGCACCAGGCGCGGTTGCCGGCCAACCGGAGGGCGCCGATGATACCGAGCTCGTCGATCTCGTTCGCGGACGCGTGTCCGACGGCGGACGCGACGCTCCAGTCCCGGACCACCGGCACCAGCCGCTCCCGGTCCGCGACCTTGAGCAGCTTGCTGTCCCGGACATCGGCCAGGAGTTTCTGCCGTTGCAGGTCCACGACGGCGATCCCCACACTGACGGGGCCGGCGAGGGCACCGCGGCCGACCTCGTCGATGCCCGCGAGCAGCCGCGCGCCGGAGCGGCGGAAGCGGCGTTCGTAGTCGAGGGTGGGGGCGTCGGACATGGCGGGCGTCTTACTTTCCGGCCGGGGCGGGCACGCTGCGGAACACGGCCGGGTAGTTGTCCAGTGCCGAGATCCTGTTCAGCGGCCAGGCGATGACGGCGGCCTGGCCTTCGATGTCCGACTCGTTGACGAATCCGCCGTTGGTGTCCATGTGGGCGCGTGAGTCCGCGGAGTGGTTGCGGTTGTCGCCCATGACCCAGACCTTGCCGGCCGGCACGACAACGTCGAAGTCGCGGACCTGGGGAATCTCGGCGGGATTGATGTACTTCTCGTCCAGCGGCGCGCCGTTGATGGTGAGCTGTCCGCCGGCGTCGCAGCAGACCACGTGGTCGCCGGGGAGCCCGATGACGCGCTTGACCAAGTGCTGTTCGGAGTTGTCCGGGAGCAGGCCGACGAACGTCAGCCCGTCCTGCACCCAGGTGAAGGGGCCCTTCGTCTTCGGGGCTGCGGGGGCGAGCCAGCCCTGGCTGTCCCGGAACACCACGACGTCGCCGCGCTGGAGGGCGATGGGCTGCGGCACAAGGAGGTTGACGAAGATGCGGTCGTTCACGTCGAGGGTGTTGACCATGGATTCGGAGGGAATGTAGAAAGCCCGGAACAGGAAGGTCTTGATCAGGAAGGACAGCACGACCGCCACGACGACCACGGTGGCCACCTCCTTCAGCCACAGGAAGAGCGGGCTGCGCCCTTCACGGGCCTTGGCCCGCTTGGCCCGCCGGGAGGACTTCCCGGCGTGGGCAGGCCCGGCGGGCCGCTCCTCGTGGGCAGCCACGGCAGCCCCGCCAGCGTCGGCACTGTCAGCGTCGGCACTGTCAGAATCAAACCGGTCAGAAACAGGCCGGTCAGAATCAGGCCGGTCCGCGCGCGGCGCTCCGCCGCTGGTGTCCTGCTCGTCGGGGATCGCCGAGGAGGTCACCCGGGGTAGGTCCTGGCCCTGCGGATCAGGAGTGCGCGGTTCGGTCTCGGGCATCTACTGTCCGTTCGTCGTCGTCGTTGTCGCAGCCGGTTGGGGCCGCGCTACTGCTGCAAATCTATCAAGCGGCCAGATGATCTGTACCGGCCGGCCGATGACGCGTTCCAGCGGCACCATGCCGCCGCCGGGGGCGCCGAGGAGGCTCCGGGAATCGGCCGAGAGGGAGCGGTGGTCCCCCATCAGCCACAGCCGCCCGGCCGGCACCTCAACACTGAACTTCATTTCGCTCGGGGTGTCCCCCGGGTACACATAGGGTTCCGCAACTTGCTGGCCGTTGACTGTGAGCCGGCCGCTGGCGTCGCAGCACACCACGCGGTCTCCGGGCAGCCCGATCACACGCTTGACGTACGTGGTGTCGCTGCCGGCGAGGCCCAGCCAGCGTCCGGTTTCGGCGAGGGCGTCCACCACGGGTCCGTTGCCGCTGTTCAGCGGGGCGAAGGAGCCGCGGCCGTCGAAGACCACGACGTCGCCCCGGTTCAGGGACTCAGGGCCGGTCCGCTCCACAAGGATCCGGTCCCCGGTAAGCAGGAGCGGTTCCATGGAAGCGGACGGGATGTAGTAGACATCCACCCACAGCGAACGGACCACGGCGCTGATCGCCACCGCGAGCACCAGGGCCAGCAACGCAAAACGCCAGCCCGGTTTCCTGGGCTGGCGTTTTGGCTGTTCCATGTTCCGTATCCCTTGGCGCTGTCGTGAACTAAAGTGCGCTGTTGCGGATAGCTCCGGCGGCACGCCGGGCACGGTCCGTGGACCCGCGGCGGAAGACTGCGTTGGAGGACTGCGTTTGAGTCCGCAGGACCTACTTGGCGGTCTGGAAGTCGCGCTTTTCCTTGATCTTCGCGGCCTTACCACGCAGGTTACGCATGTAGTAAAGCTTGGCACGGCGAACGTCACCCTTGGAGACGAGCTCGATCTTGTCGATGATCGGGGAGTGCACCGGGAAGGTACGCTCCACGCCGACGCCGAAGGAGACCTTGCGGACGGTGAAGGTTTCGCGGACGCCGTCGCCCTGGCGGCCCAGGACGAAGCCCTGGAAGACCTGGACGCGGGAGTTCTTGCCTTCGATGATGTTCACGTGAACCTTGATGGTGTCACCCGCGCGGAACTCGGGAACATCGGTGCGCAGCGAGGCTGCGTCTACGGAATCGAGGATATGCATTGATCCACTCCTGGTGAACGCCACAGGTCACTCACGTTGGGTTACGACGGCCAGGCCAGGGGGCATTTGCCGCCCGGAATTGTCCGCCGAAAGTTTGTCAATCCGGCCCTGTCAGGAATAGACGGGACCGGGGTGCCGGGCTGTTGGTAGCGCTCCCCCTGTGGCAGGTTCGCAACCCAGCAGGCACAAGGACTAATTTTGCCACATTTGGTGCGGGTTAGCCCAATCCCGACAGTTCAGGCGCCGAGACGCGGCACGAGGCGCCCGTCGACGACGTCGTACCCCAGATCGGCGAACGCAGTGCGGTCCGCGCGGGGCAGCGTACCGGCGTCGAACCCGGCCAGCAGATCCGGGCGCCTTTCGGCGGTGCGCCGGTACTGTTCGTGCCGGCGCCACTGGGCGATCTTGCCGTGGTTGCCGCTCAGCAGCACCGCAGGGACGTCACGGTCCCGCCAGCTGGAGGGCTTCGTGTAGACGGGGTATTCGAGCAGCCCGTCCGAGTGGGATTCTTCGACGAGCGATTCGGGGTTGCCGACGACGCCGGGCAGCAGCCGCCCGATGGCCTCGACCATGGCCAGGACGGCGACCTCGCCGCCGTTGAGGACGTAGTCCCCCAGGCTCATGGGACGCACCGTGAAGTGGTCGGCCGCCCATTCCAGGACGCGTTCGTCTATGCCCTCGTACCGGCCGCAGGCGAAGACCAGCTGGTCCTCCTCGGCGAACTGATGCGCGGTGGCCTGCGTGAACCTCTCGCCCGCCGGCGAGGGAACGATCAGCACCGGCTTGCGGGCATCCCCGGAATCCCCGGCACCCGCAGCGTCCTCGGCACGGTCGGCCGCGACGGCCGTGAGGGCCTGCGCCCAGGGTTCGGCCTTCATGACCATCCCGGCGCCGCCGCCGTAAGGCGTGTCGTCGACGGTGCGGTGCCGGTCGGTCGTGAAGTCCCGCAGGTCATGGACCCGCAGGTCCAGCAGGCCGTCCTGCCGGGCCTTGCCGATCAGGGACAGTTCCAGCGGGGCCAGATACTCCGGGAAGATGCTGACGACGTCGATTCTCATCTACGCGTTGCTCCCGGCCTCGGTGCCGCGTTCTCCAGCCGGCTGGTTCCCGGCGGCCGGCTGGTCAGCGGACTCGTCCGTGTTGACCTCGAAGAGTCCGGGCGGCGGGGTGACCACCACGTACTTGTCCCCCACGTTGACCTCGGGCACGATCTGCTCGACGAACGGGACCAGGACTTCCTGGCCCTCGGCCGTGGTGACCACCAGCAGGTCCTGGACGGGCATCGTGTGCAGTCCGGAGACCTTGCCCACCACGTTGCCGCCCACCTGGACGTCCAGGCCCACGAGCTCGTGCTCGTACCAGCCTTCATCGTCGTCGTCGGCGCCGATGTCTTCGGTTTCGATGAACAGCTTGGCGCCGCGCAGGGTCTCGGCCTGGTTGCGGGTCTCGATCTCGTCGAAGGCCAGCAGCAGGATGTCCTTGTTCCAGCGGGCGCTGAACACCGTCAGGGGCCCGGAGGACGCGGGTTCGACGATGAACTGCGTACCGGGGACAAAGCGGTCGCCGGGCGCATCGGTGAGCACCTGGACGGTCACTTCGCCGCGGATGCCATGGGGTTTGCCGATTCGTGCGACCTGGAGCTGCATCTGTTCCTCTGTTCGGGGTGGGTCGGGGTTGGTTGGCGCGGAAAACAGTCCGGCCCCTCCACCATTATCTGGTGAAGGGGCCGGGCTAAAGACAAGTAATGCTGAACGCGTTAGCGGCGGCGGTCCGTGTCGACGACGTCGACCCTGACCGGCTCGCCGTCCGCCAGCGCCGCAACCACAGTGCGCAGTGCGCGTGCGGTCCGGCCCTGCCGGCCGATCACCCGTCCGAGGTCGTCCTGATGAACGCGCACCTCGAGGGTTTCCCCGCGGCGGTTGTTCTTCGCACTGACCTTGACGTCCTCGGGGCTGTCAACAATCCCGCGGACCAGGTGTTCGAGCGCTTCTGCCAGCAATTTACTCAGCCTCGGTGGTCTCTGCTTCGGCGGCGTCGGCGGGAGCCTCGGCAGCTTCGTCCTTCTTGGCCTTCTTGGTGATGGCTTCCGGGATGATCACGGAACCCTTTTCCGGCGTAACGAAGGCAGCCTTGGGAGCCTTCGTCTTCAAGGTTCCCTCCTGGCCCGGGAGACCCTTGAACTTCTGCCAGTCACCGGTGATCTTGAGGATCGCGGCAACCTGCTCGGACGGCTGTGCGCCGACGCCGAGCCAGTACTGGGCACGGTCCGTGTCGACCTCGATGTACGAGGGCTCTTCGGTCGGGTGGTACTTGCCGATCTCTTCGATGGCACGGCCATCACGCTTGGAGCGTGCGTCCATGACGACGATGCGGTAGTACGGTGCGCGCATCTTACCGAAGCGCTTAAGGCGAATCTTTACGGCCACTTTTGTGGTCACTCCTGTTTCTGAAACGGGGTCGAGCCCGGCGTTCTGCACCCGTGGGGCGGGCCGTACTAGGGGGTTCTAAAGGACAAGATCCGGACGCGGAGAGAGGGGCCACGCAGATCGAGTACCTGTTCATTGTGCCAGATGACCGGCAGGATTTCGACTTGACACGGCCTGGCCGTCCGGTCAGGACGTCCAGACGTAGAGTCCGGACTTGGTGGCGGGGTCGATTCCGGCGGCCAGTTCGGCGATCCGGCGGACGTAAGCCCGGGCCTGGTCCGCACCGAAGGGCATGTCCTCCTCGGCGGCCCAGTTGGCCGCAACGTCCTCGAGGACGTCGCCCTCCCCCTCGGTTTCGTAGCTGAGCAGTTCCGCGAGCGTCCGGACCATGGCGGAGGGGACGCCCAGCAGGGAGTCGCTGGCCACGTCCACCATCGCCAGTTCGTAGTCCGCGCCCGGGGCGTGCACGGCTACTCCGGCGAGGTCGCCGAGCCGCTCGACCTCAAAGTCGCTGATGTCCGGGATGCGCACGGCGTCCGGGGCGGCCGCACCGCCCGCTTCGAGCGCGCCGGCGCGTTTGAGGGCGGCGTCGTGGGTGGACACAAAGATTTCGGTGAATCCCATGCAGCTGGTCCTTAGATGTCTGGCGGCGCTTGGCCGCTGTTTTTGGCGTCGCTTCAGCCTAATCGCTTCAGCGGCCGCGCCCCGGCCGGTGACCGTGCCCTCGGTGACCGTGCCGGACCGTGCGTCACTCGACCTCGCCCGTGGACATGCCCTCGGTGACCGTGCCGGACCGTGCGTCACTCGACCTCGCCCGTGGACATGCCCTCCCCTGACGGCGAGCAATGGACATATGGCCGCTATGGCCATTCCCGGCCGCGACCGATGAACATGTCGAGCGGTCCTGTCAGTGAAGAGTGTGCATGTCCAGCGGGCAGCTGCGAGCGCTGGACATGCTCAGCGAACAGCGCGCCCTTAGCGCACGGCGACGCGGATCCGGTTGCGCCACGGGTCCTCGAAGCGCAGCTCGGCGCCGGTGTGGTGCGAGTCGACGCCGGCCACCTTGAGGCGGTCGGCCAGGGAGCCGACGTCGTCACCCGAGGGCACTTCGATGAGCACCTCGCCCAGGCCCAGGGTGTCGCGTCGGGGGCCGGCGCCGCGGCTGTTCCAGACGTTCATGGCCATGTGGTGGTGGTAGCCGCCGGCCGAGACGAACAGGGCCTGGCCATGCCAGCCCGCGGTCTTTTCGAAGCCCAGGGTACCGACATAGAACTCATGCGCTGTGTGGACGTCGCCCACCTGCAGGTGGACGTGCCCGACGCCGGCGGCCGCCTCGCGCTGGCCGCTCAGGGACTCTTCGGTCAGGTGCTGCTGCAGGTAGCGCTGCGGCGGCAGGGCCAGGCTGTCCATGACGACGTTCTTGCCTTCCCAGGACCAGTCCTGCCGCGGCCGGTCCCAGTACAGCTCGATGCCGTTGCCTTCGGGGTCGTTGAAGTAGAAGGCCTCGCTGACGAGGTGGTCCGCGCTGCCGGTGAAGGACTGGGGCTCGTACTGGGCCGCGCTGGCAACGGTGGCCGCCAGCGAGTGCTGGTCCTCGAAGAGGAGGGCCGTGTGGAAGAGCCCGGCTTCGCCACGGGAGGGCAGGTTCAAGCCCGGGGCGGGCGCCAGGTGGACCAGGGGCTTCTGCCGGCGGCCAAGGTAGAGTCCGCCGTCCTGTTCGGCCACGATGTCCAGGCCGAGGGCGCGCTGGTAGTAGTCGGTCATGAGCTTCATGTCGCCGACCTTGAGCATCACGGTGCCCATGGTGAGTGCGGCAGGAAGGAGATCCTGGGTGCTGGCTTCTGCGGTCATTGAAACTCTCCGGGGGTTCGGTGGCCACCGTCGCTTCGGTGACCCTGCATAGCATTAGATTACTTGAAGCTTCAATTTATTCCTAGCGGGTGGGCCGGCCACGCAGGACAATGTGCTTCAGTCCGGCAAGGGTCCCGAGGTCCTGCCGGGGGTCCTTAGCGCACACCAGTACGTCGGCGCTGGCCCCTTCGGTGATGCCGTCCGCGCCGAGCCAGGTCCGCGCGGACCAGCTGGCAGCGCCGAGGGCAGCCGCGGCGGGCAGCCCGGCGGCGTGCAGGGCCCGGATCTCGTCCACGATCCGGCCGTGGCCGATCACGCTGCCGGCATCGGTGCCGGCATAGATGGCCACCCCGGCCTCGTGGGCTTCCAGGATCCGCTCCGCCCGCCGCTCCCACAGCGAGCGCATGTGCGCGGCGTAGCGGGGGAACTTGGCCTCCGCCTGGGCGGCGATGTCCGGGAAGGTGGCGATGTTGATGAGGGTGGGGACGATCGGCACGCCCTGCTCCACGAAGCGCGGGAGGTGCCGCGGCAGCAGCCCGGTGCCGTGCTCGATGCAGTCGATCCCGGCGTCGAGCATGTCATCCAGGGTGTCCTCGGCGAAGCAGTGGGCGGTGACGCGGGCCCCTTCATCGTGCGCGGCCTGGACGGCGTCCTTGAGGCTTCCGGCGGGAAAGCTGGCGGCGAGGTCGCCGGCGTCGCGGTCGATCCAGTCCCCCACGAGCTTGACCCAGCCGTCGCCGGCACGGGCCTGCTTCCGCACGGCCTCGACCAGGCCGTCCGGTTCCACCTCGACGGCGAAGCCGCGAAGGTAGCGCCGGGTGCGGGCGATGTGGCGGCCGGCGCGGATGATCCGTGGAAGGTCCGAGCGCTGCTGGAGCCAGCGGGTGTCGTGGACAGCGCCGGCGTCGCGGACCAGGAGCGTCCCGGCGTCGCGGTCCGTGACGGCCTGGGATTCCGCGGTGTCCTCGGCAACGTCTCCACCCGGGCCGAGGCCGATGTGGCAGTGTGCGTCCACCAGCCCGGGAATGACCCAGCCATTTAGCACGCGCTCCGGCGCGGCGGCGGGCCGGTGGAACGTGAGCCGGCCGTCGACGGACCAGAGGCCGTGGCGTACCGTGTCCGGCCCGGTAAGGATGGGGCCGCTGAATTCGATGATGCCGGTCATGGCATCAAGGGTAGTCCCCATGTCGCCGCGCCGGCCGCGTCACACTGGACAGCCGTCCGACGGCGCGTGGTAGCTTCTTCTACGACCACACGGGTGCCCCTGCAGGGGCTGAGATCGGGCTGACGCGGCCTGCGACCGTTGAACCTGTCCGGGTAATGCCGGCGAAGGAAGTGAGTATTTTCCGTGAATACGCAAATTGCACAGCACAGCCCTATCCAAAACCAGTCCAGCCAAAACCTGCCTGCCGACTCTGAGGCTGCCGCGACGCAGTCACTGAAGTCCCACTCGCTGGCCTTCACGACGGACCCGGAGCACGGCATCCGCGTCCCGGTGACCGAGATCGCGCTGGAACCCTCGCCGGGCGGCGTCGAGAACCCTCCATTCCGGGTCTACCGCACGGCCGGGCCGGGCAGCGATCCGGTGGTGGGGCTGGCCCCGTTCCGCAGCGGCTGGATCGCCGGGCGGGGTGACACGGAGCCGTACCGCGGTCGGGAACGCAACCTGCTCGACGACGGCAGGTCCGCGGTGCGCCGCGGTGCCGCCTCCGCGGAATGGCGGGGCGCCCCGCCGGAGCCCCGCCGCGCCGTCGATGGCCGGACGGTCACCCAGATGCATTATGCGCGGCAGGGCATCGTGACACCGGAGATGCGGTTCGTTGCGCTGCGCGAGAACTGCGATGTGGAGCTGGTCCGCAGTGAGGTGGCAGCGGGCCGGGCCATTATTCCCAGCAACATCAACCACCCGGAGTCCGAGCCGATGATCATCGGCAAGGCGTTCCTGGTGAAAATCAACGCCAACATCGGCAATTCCGCGGTGACCAGCTCCATCGCCGAGGAAGTGGACAAACTTCAGTGGGCCACGCAGTGGGGTGCGGATACGGTGATGGACCTCTCCACCGGCGACGATATCCACACCACGCGCGAATGGATCATCCGCAACTCCCCCGTCCCGATCGGAACGGTCCCGATCTACCAGGCGCTGGAGAAGGTCAACGGCGAGGCCAACGCCCTGACCTGGGAGATCTTCCGGGACACCGTGATCGAACAGTGCGAGCAGGGGGTGGACTACATGACCATCCACGCCGGGGTGCTGCTGCGCTACGTCCCCCTGACGGCCAACCGGGTCACCGGGATCGTGTCCCGCGGCGGTTCCATCATGGCCGGCTGGTGCCTGGCTCACCATGAGGAGAACTTCCTCTACACCCACTTCGACGAGCTCTGCGAAATCTTCGCCAAGTACGACGTCGCGTTCTCCCTCGGCGACGGGCTGCGGCCCGGCGCGACGGCGGACGCCAACGACGCCGCGCAGTTCGCCGAACTCGACACGCTGGCCGAACTCACCCAGCGGGCCTGGGAGTTCGATGTGCAGGTCATGGTGGAGGGCCCGGGACACGTGCCATTCCACCTCGTCCGGGAAAATGTGGAGCGCCAGCAGGAGCTCTGCAAGGGTGCCCCGTTCTACACGCTGGGGCCCCTGGTTACGGACATCGCACCGGGCTATGACCACATCACCTCGGCGATCGGCGCCACGGAGATTGCCCGTTATGGCACCGCGATGCTCTGCTACGTCACGCCCAAGGAACACCTGGGGCTGCCGAACAAGGACGATGTGAAGACCGGAGTGATCACGTACAAGATCGCCGCCCACGCCGCCGACCTCGCCAAGGGCCACCCCGGAGCGCACGAACGCGACGACGCCCTGTCCAAGGCGCGGTTTGAGTTCCGCTGGCGGGACCAGTTCGCGCTGTCCCTGGATCCGGTGACCGCCGAGGCCTTCCACGATGAGACGCTCCCCGCGGAACCGGCCAAGACGGCGCACTTCTGCTCGATGTGCGGGCCCAAGTTCTGCTCCATGCGGATCAGCCAGGACATCCGGGACGAATATGGTTCCGCCGACTCGCAGGCGGCACTGGCGCAGATGGCCGCCGGGATGCGGGAGAAGAGCAACGAATTCCTGGCAGCGGGGGGCAAGGTCTACCTGCCCGAGCCGACCGTGGGCGCACAGGCTCCGGCCTAGTCCACGGTGCGGGGCGCCTGCCCTGCCGGGCGGGCGCCCCGGACCGCCATGGAACTGCCCCCTGATGAGGGATTAACCGGAGGCGACGGGGGCGGTCTGACCGCGCGAGCCGTCGCTCTCAGGACGTCGGCGCCGGTGCCGGATTCGGCGTCGGCGTCCGTGCCGGATTCGCGGCGATGTTCCTGTAGAGCTCGGAGTTGAGCGTCGTGTGGCCGTGGTCGTCGGTGACGTAGACCTCGAAGGTGAAGATGCTTGCGTCGTGGTCGAGCGCGAACTCGATCGTGGGGTTCTTTACGGAAATCGTCCCTTGCGAGACGATTCGGCCGTACTTCTGCTCCGGGGGACTGAGGTCTGTGCCGCGCTGCGCGGGGTCGCGGATGAAGTATCGGACCGTGTACGGCGCCGACGGCAGTGACCGCAGGGTCGGGAAGAAGCTGAAGTCTCTTGTGCCGGGCTTGAACTGCTCCGCACGCCACTGGTAGGCGGTGACGGCGGGCGTGAGGGCGTCGTCGAGGTCGCGGATGCCGGTGCGGTTCGTTTGGGCGTCGAAGCTGCGGTTATGCCCGCCGAGGGCTTTGGTGACCGGTCCGAGCCCGAAGCCGAGGGCCAGGCCGAGCCCAATCGAGACCATCGGGATGAGGATTGCCGCCACTCGTGCCCGGCGCAGCAGACCCGTCCTCACGGACTGTCGGTGCATCGAGAGCGTGTACGGCAGGGCGGCTGTGAACACAGTTCTCGAGTACGGGCTGCCGGCCGCGCGAGCCCACGCCTCGATGTACGCGGCGCGCGGCGGCAGTGGGGCTTCCGCGCCCCCAACCTTGTTCCAGTAGGCCAGAAACGGCAGCGGCAAGTCCCGGAGCCGGCCATACGGGTCGCTAAAGGTGAAGGTCGGGACCATCCGGTACTGGACGCCCCCGCGGCCGGCGTACCGGTGGGGATAGGGGTGGAAGTCTTCAAGCTGCGTGCGATCGACCCTGGCCCGTGCGAGGAACGCCTTCGTCACGATCGCCGCGTCCGGCGTGAGCGTGACCCACTCGCCGGCGTACCAGAGCAGGACGGCGCCGAAGACCGCCGCAATCATTGACCCCGCCATGATGAGCGCCTCCGCCCAGGCCGCGATGATCGTGCTGTCGCGCTCGTTGACCAGGATCGAGCCGGCGACCGCTGCGACCGCGACCGCCAACAGGCCCGCACCGAGGGCCGCGCCAGCCCAGCCCGGCATCCGCAGCGCACGAATGCGGACCGGCAAATCATCTTCCCGGAAGTGATCCCCTGAACTCGGAACGACCATCGCTACCCCCATCCCCCGATCCCCCGTCGCCGAGTGTAGTGCCCAGACACCGTTTCCGACAATGAATGCGCAGGTCAGGGGCAGGAATGAGGGCGTACCCCTACACCCGCTTGGTATTGCTCAACCGGGCTGTGAATTGTCTTGCTTCACATGCGTTCTGAGGCATAGGGGTTTCGAGGCAGTAGGTGGCCGCAGGCTCCGAGGCCAAGCCCGGTGGAGAGCCGGTGCTTGCCAGGGATGTTTAGGGCAGACTGGTGCCGTGAGCGGAATCCGGTGGGTGCTGCACGTCGATCTCGACCAGTTCATCGCGGCGGTCGAAGTGCTCCGGCGACCGGAGCTTGCGGGCAAGCCGATCATTGTCGGCGGTCGGGGCGACCCCACGGAACGAGCTGTGGTGTCGACCGCATCCTACGAAGCCAGGGCGTTCGGCGTGGGTTCCGGAATGCCCTTACGCATTGCGGCCCGGAAAGTGCCCGACGCTGTGATCCTGCCCGTCGATCCGGAGGCTTACCTAGCGGCGTCTGAAACGGTGATGGCTACCCTGCGCGCGCAGCCCGGCGCCACCGTGCAGGTGCTGGGTTGGGATGAAGCCTTTGTAGGCACAGAGACAGAGAATCCGGAGGCCTACGCCCGGCAGGTGCAGGCCGCTGTCCTGGAGCAAACGCAGCTGCATTGCAGCGTGGGCATCGGCGACACCCTGGTCCGGGCAAAGGTCGCCACCGGTTTCGGCAAGCCGGCCGGCGTCTTCCGTCTCACTGCCGGGAACTGGCTCGACGTCATGGGCAGTCGGCCCACCAAGGACCTGTGGGGCGTCGGAACCAAAGTGTCGGCCCGGCTGGCCAAACTCGGCATCAACACAGTGGCCGAGCTCGCCGCGTCCGACCCCCAGGACCTGGTCCCGGAGTTCGGCCCCAGGATGGGTCCTTGGTACGCGGAGCTCGGACGCGGGGACGGCACCAGCGTTGTGGACGACACCCCGTGGGTTGCCCGCGGGCATAGCCGGGAGACCACCTTCCAGCGCGACCTGACCGAGCCCGCCCAGGTGGACGACGCCGTGAGGGAGCTGACAGCGCGTGTCCTCGAGGATGTTGTGGCCGAAGGACGGCCCGTGATTGGGCTGACCCTCAAGGTTCGGTACGCGCCGTTCCTCACCAAGACCCACGCGAGGAAGATTCCCGAGACATTCGACCGGAACGAAATCCTCGCGCGGGCCTTGGACCTCGCAGCCGGAATCGAAGCGGGCCGTCCGATCCGGCTCATAGGCCTGCGGGCCGAAATGGCAATGCCCGACGATGCCCGAAAGGGACATACGCCAACACGTGGCGGTTGGTGACGGCGTCGCTGCACGGCAACCGGCATGAGTCGGGTTGCGCAGCGCGTCGCCGGTGTGCGAGCATTCCGGTGATCGTGATCCGGTGGCAGGAGGTGAGACCCATGAACGCAGTATCCGCAGTGGGTGCCCCCTGCAGTCGACGATCGCGCTACTGAGGTAGTCGCTACCGGGAGCGCCCTCCAGGCAATTCGCGAAAGGCGACTCCCATGAACACAACACCTTTTTCAAGTCTGCACTTCACCTCGGCGACGGCCTTCGACCGGCCGAGGTCCGACCAGGATCAGCCGCAGGTCGACGCCATACGGCGGGTGCGCGCCGCGGGTGAGCGAGCATTGGTCCTCGGTGGTGGTGGATCGGCAGGCAATGCGTGGTTGATCGGCATCATCGCCGGCCTGTCTGAAGCCGGTTTGGATGTGACCGAGGCTGATCTGATCATCGGGACGTCGGCCGGATCGACGGCCGCGGCCCAAATAACTGGCGCGGCCCCGACCCAACTGCTTGCCCAAATCCTTGCCGCTGCGCCCCAACAGCGGACTGGGCCGGTCGGATCCGACGGTGGACGCGTTCCAGTCGGGCCGGCGGACCATCTGGAGAGAACGAGCAGAATCATCGCTGCCGCTGAAGATGCGGCCGATATGCGCCGCAGAATGGGCGCGGCTGCGCTCGACATGGAAGCGGCGTCGGATGGCTCCGGGCAAACGCGGTGGCGCGCTACCGTCGCCGCGCGGCTGCCCAGTCAGCTCTGGCCGCAACGAACGGTGCTCATCACTGCGGTCGATGCCCATACCGGTGAACCGGTCGTGTTCGACCGAGACAGCGGGGTCGACCTGGCGGACGCCGTCGCCGCCAGCTGCGCCAGCGGCCCTCCCTACGCCATCGACGACAACCGATACATCGACGGCGGCTACCGACGCAACGAGAATGCCGATCTGGCAGCCGGATGCGGGCGGGTGCTGGTGCTGTCACCACTTGGCGGCAGAACACGGACGCCGTTGGACTGGAGCATGCATCTTGCCGCACAGGCCGACGAACTCCGCGCACAGGGCAGCAGGGTCGAAACGATCTTGCCGGATAGCAACTCCCTCAAGGCATTCGGCAGCAATCTGATGGATCTGTCAACGCGTCCGGCCGCCGCGCAAGCGGGTTACGACCAAGGCAGAGCCCTTGCCGAGGAGCTCACCGAATTCTGGCGCTAACGCCCGCGAAATCAGTCGACTCGGTAGGCATGACAACACCTGCTCAGCGACCTCCAGGCGGCCCGTTCTCGCGAATCATTGTGGGCCGGCGCCTGGCAGGCTACCATTTCACCCGTGCTGAGGCAGGTTGCGGACGGGGTGCTGGTCCACGAGAGCGAGTTCTGCAAGAGCAACGCCGTTCTCGTGCAGGGGCGGGCTGGCGTGTTGCTCATCGATGCCGGTGTGCACGAGGCCGAGATGGCCTGTCTCGCGAAGGATCTGTCCGATTCGGGTCAGGCCGTTGCGGCGGGATTCTCGACGCATCCGCATTGGGATCACCTGCTCTGGCACCCCGGTCTTGGAGCTCCTGTCCGTTGGGGCACAGCGCTCTGCGCGGATACGGCCCGCGAGCGGCTGTCGCACGGCATCGATTCACGTCGGCTCGGCATCCCCGCTCAGGTGCCGATGGACCTCCTCGGCCTCATCGCCGGCCTGCCAGTCGGGACTGTGCAGATTCCCTGGGATGGCCCGCCTGTGCGGATCCTCGAGCATCGGGCGCACGCCCCTGGCCATGCGGCGCTGTTGATCGAAGAACGAGGGGTTCTTGTCGCCGGGGACATGCTTTCCGATGTCCTGATTCCAATGCTCGACCTGAGCGACACCTCTGATCCGATCGAGGATTACCTCGCCGCGCTGCATTTGCTGGAGAGCGTGGCCGGTGACGTCGATGTCGTCATCCCCGGGCACGGGTCCGTCGGGGGAAACGGCCAGGTCCGCGCACGGATCAATCAGGATCGGGCATATGTGCACGCCTTGCGTGACGCACGTGATCCGAGCGACCCGCGGGTCGGCCCCTCGGCTCAAGAGGGCTGGGGCTGGGTGAGTGATGTTCACACACGGCAATTCGAGCGTCTCGCCGAAAGAAGGGCCCGCGGCGGTACGCCCGGCTAGCGGTTGCTGTGCACAGCCTGGGAGCGAGCACTCATGCAACCGGAGCAAAAGTCCCGTCGGAGGAGCAACGACACCCCGCTTAGGAGCAACGCTAGTTCTCAGGAAGCCCGGGCGTGCTGGAGCCGGCTGACCTCGCCGATGAACGAGCGGATGACCCGGTCCCCCTCGGTGGAATCCTGGGGCCGGTGTCCCCCGGGGGCGGTGCTGTGCAGGGCGCCGGTCTCGCGCAGGTAGCCCGCGATTTCCTCGTAGAGGGGTTCCCAGCCGCCGCTCAGGACCAGCGTCGGCACGCCGGGCACGATCTGCAGCGGGGCGTCCCACGGCGGAGCCTGCAGGCGGAGCCGGCGCGCGGCCCGGAGGGCCTCCGGCGTCGTGGCGCCCGGGGCGTCGGCGGCGAAGACGCGGCGGATAAATTCGCGCTGGAAGTCGTCGTCGGTGAGGTTGTGCCGGACATCGAAAAGCGGCTGCATGAGCGCCCGGTGCGCGGCGGTGGCCGGGAGCTCCGCGGTCAAGGACAGGCAGGCAGGTTCCACCAGGGTCAGGGACTGGACGAGGTCGGGGCGCTCGACGGCGGCCATCATGGCGGCGATGGCGCCCTGCGAGTGGGCCACCACATGGCCGCCGGCCTCGCCGCGGCCGTAGTCCGCCAGTGATGCGAGCACGATTGCGGCGTCGGCGGCGAAGTCAGATTCAAGCGGTTCTGCAACAGGGTCAAACCCGTGCCGCCGCAGGAACAGGGCGTCGTAGTCCAGCGCCATCCCGTGCTGCTTTGGCCACGCGGCGGCCCCAAAGCTGCCAGCCCCGTGGACGAAGAC
>NZ_JBFTHK010000034.1:0-33307 GCF_056394205.1 Arthrobacter sp. 10T413_2
CGCGAACGACTCGTCGGTCGCCCGCATGATCAACATGTACTTGGCCATCTAATGCTCCTTGATTCCGGAAGGTCGCGYTTCGACCTTCTCACCCACAGGTCKAACGGCGCGAGGCCAGATCGACACAAACCGAAGAATCTTTGCTTGCGTCCACGCGGGACTTCTTGCCACCGCTCCACCAACGCTCGCCCGACCAGGCCCGGCGCCTATGTGCGGCGAGAGCCGCTGCAGGGCTTGGTTCCGGGACCGGGCCGTAGATTACTTCGACCACTTTCTGGACGAGACAGGTACCGGGGGGATCCCCCTTGAAGGCCGTCCGTCCCGGAGGGACTGACGCGCTAGCTACCGGGCACGCTGCGTCACTGCAGACCAGGCATCGCTCATGAAGAACGGGCGCGGGCTCAATAGCCCGCGACAGAAGCCAACGACCAGAAGGCAGGTTGCACGGATGACTATCGGACCGTCACGGGTGAACGATGCGAAGGTGTGATCCCGAGGAAGTCAGTCAAGGAAAGTTGCAGGTTGGATGCCTACGCTGACTTCCGTGGCACAGCAGCCCGGTTAGGGGCACGCCACGGCGTCATTCCTGCCCCGGGATGACGATTATCACCCCAGAGGCCGGCTCCATGAAGACCCCTCGAAGCATGGAGCCGGTTTGGGGCCTGCACCGGAACTCAGAAGGCCCTCGCGCCAGGTCTGGGGGTGACKCCGGAAGTGGGGCCGGGTCGCCGAGGTCGCGGCCCCGCCCGGCAACCAGTCACGCTTCTTCGCCGACCAATTTCATCATTTCCTTCGAGAACGCGGCTATATCCATCGGCCATCGCGAGGTGAYGAGATTTCCATCGACCACTACGTCCGCGTCTTCCCATGTCCCGCCGGCGTTGATGATTTCCTCCGGCACGCCGTCTCCCCAGGACGAGGTGAGTCGCCGATCTTTCACAAGGTCCGCAGACACCAGGAGATAAGGTCCATGGCAGATTGCCGCGACCGGTTTGTTGCCGGCAAAGAATGAGCGGGCGATTTCCACGGCCTGGCGGTTGTTCCTGACCGTGGTCGGTGCACCATCCGGTTTGCCGCCGGGCAGGACGAGAAGGTCGTACTCGTCCGGGTCGATCTMGTCGATGCGTTTGTTCGCGATGATGTAGTACCAGTTGCTCTCGCCGGTGATCTTGCCCTCTTCCGGGGCGGCGATGTCGACTTTCCACCCGGCCTCGATGAGCCGGAAGACCGGGACGTACAATTMCAGATCTTCAAACTTGTCTGCGGAGAGGACGAGAGCTTTCGCAGCCCTTCCCTCGACGGCCTGGAGTACTTTGCCATATTCMGGAACTGCCATACGGCCATTTTAGGTGCGGCGTCAATGGGCMCCACGGCGGCTGTCTGTAGGGGTTTCTTCGTGCCCGAGGTCCGACGGTGCGGGTGTCAGCCGAGGTTTTTGAGTCGGATGGTCCGTGCCTGGTGGATAGCGGCGAGGGCAACGGCGCTGGCGGTGAGTCTGAGGGCATGGACCCTGTACCACCGCTGCAGCAGGGGCTTGCGGCGCGTTTCGTTGAGCGGTTGTGGGCTGAAGAACAGTTTGGGGTTGATGTTCCGGAGCAGGTACGCGGTCGCGGCCGCACCGGTTGTGGAGCTGGCGGCTGCGACGATCAGCCAGGGCCTGCTGTTTGCATGCTTCCAGCCTGCCACGAGGGCGGCGATGGCGGCCGGGGCGGTGACCGGGGCGATCGGGGCGTAGTACCGGCCCGGACTTCCCGCACCGAAGGCAGACCGGGGGAGTTCGCGGCCGGCTTCGGMGGCCGCGACCCGGTGTGGAACTTTGACGATGGCCTCATAGAGATTCCCGAAAAACCAGTGCGCGTGGCTGAACTCAGCGAGACCCAGGAGCCGATCAGCGAGCACATCCCGATGGCGTGAGGATTTCTGTCCCATGCCGACAACCTACCGCCGCTGCACAGGGTATGCCTATGGTCCACGCGGGCGGTCGATAGGGCCACGGCATCCGCACGGGCCCGGCCCGGGCAGTCCGGGAGCTTCCCGACGACGGCCACCGCCCGGATGGACGCCTCGAAGGGTCCTCCCCGGAACTGAACCCGGCGGCTGTGACTTGCGCGCCTGGCCCCACAGGTCACAGCCGGTRCATAAACCCGGGTGCTAGTCCTTGGCGCCGGCGATGTTGACCAGCCATGCCACACCGAACTTGTCGTTGCACATGCCGAAGGTATCGCCCCAAGGCGCGGTTTCGAGCGGCATGGAGACGGTGCCGCCGTCGGCGAGCTTCTCCCAGTAGCCACGGAGTTCGGCGTCGTCATCACCGCTGAGGGAAACGCTGTAGGTGTTGCCGGGCTGGAACTCCATGCGGGCGGGCGTATCCGAGCCCATCAGGGTCAGCCCGGACGGTGATTCCAGCTGTGCATGCATCACCAGATTCTCCTCGGCGGGATCTTGGCTCGCCTGAAAGTCGGCAAAGGTGCTGATGGTCAGCTCGCCGCCGAAGACGTCCTTGTAAAACTCCATGGCTTCGCGGGCGTTGTTGCGGAAGCTGAGGTAGGGGTTGAGGCGGGTCGTCATGGGGGATTCTCCTGGGTTGTCGGGGGCGATTGCGTCACCACCGGGCCATGCTAACAGTGCGCCACGGGCCCGCGATAGGGACCCCKCAAGACGKGTCGGTGTTCCCTCAATCCTGGGATCGTCGCTTGCCTGGACGCCGGCAGTGCAGGCCGGGGTGAGCGCCGGAGGCTATCGCTTTCAGACTCTGCATATTCTTCACGAACCCGTACGGCGACCAGACGTGAGCGTGGCGGAGTCTCCGCCTTGGAATTCTGACGGTACAGGGAGCGCGGCTCACGTGCCGGGGGGAACGGTTGGCGGCTCGGCCGCGGTGGTGCGGTTTTCGTTTATCGGCGGCGGGCAATCGCCGAATGCGGCGGCCGGTGAACCGGGGGTCGACGCGGGGATCGGTGTGTGCTTTGCTGATCCTTGGGCGCATGCCTCCCCGGCCCGACCGGGTCCCGACTGATCTTCCAAGGAGCTGCATTGTGGCTGGTCTAAGCGATAAGTTCGATAAGTCATTCGAGGGAAAGAGTCTTGAGGAACTGGCCAAGGCACCTGTTGGTGCGCTGCAGGGACTGTCAGATTCTGATGCCCAGAAATTACAGGAGGCCCTGAACATTAGGACCGTCAAAGATCTGGGCACCAACAAGTTCTTCCTGTGGGCGCAGGCTGTGGCAAAACTGGCGGAATAGACCAAACGGTCGAGTCGTGGATGCCGGTATGAACCCAGGGACGGCGTCGTCCGACCGTTCCGGTGGGCCTGGTCTTCATCAGCCCGGAGTTCTATGTGATGATCGTCCACACGAAGCCGCGCTGTGGCCGGGCTGGCGTCCTTGGGCCTGATCGGCATGATCCTATGAGGTCCATGCCCGGCGAGCTCACCGTGTGACCGCGCGCCCCGGACGATGGTTTGTCTGCCCCCATCGGGAGACTGCCCGGTGGGCGCGGCCGACTCTGGACGATCCGGGTAAGAATGGGTTCTAAGGAGCCGGGCCGTCGGGAGCGTGACCTCAACCGTTGCTGCAACTCTCGGGGCCCTTCCGTCCCGGCCGGTTGCAATCAACGAGGCACCGACGGCGTCGGGGTGAGCATGCCCAGGTCCGCGTGTCTCTGAGGGACTGTCTGAATAACGGTGTGTGGGGTTCGGCCTGATCCGAAGGAGACGGCCGTGTCTGAATCCGCGACCGAGATGACAGGGGTGATGATCGATCCTGTGACGGGAGAAATCATTGACCAGAAGGAGCTTGCGGAGCGGTTGCTCGCGCAGGCCAAGGAACAGGGCGTGAGCCTGGTGGGCCCTGGCGGGCTGCTGAACCAGCTCACGAAGAACGTGCTGGAAGCCGCGCTGGACGCGGAACTGACCGAGCACCTTGGGCATGAGCATGGCCAGAAACCGGTCGCTGCGAACATGCGTAACGGCACGAGATCAAAAACCGTGCTGACAGAAATCGGCCCGGTGGAGATAGAGGTGCCCCGAGACCGGGACGGGTCATTTGAGCCGGTGATCGTGCCGAAACGGAGACGACGTTTGGACGGGATCGACGAGGTCGTGCTCTCGCTCTCGGCACGTGGGCTGACTACGGGGGAGATCGCCGCGCACTTCGAGGAGGTCTACGGKGCCAGGGTTTCTAAAGACACCATCAGCCGAATCACGGAGAAAGTCGCAGCCGAACTGGCTGAATGGTCCTCCCGGCCGCTGGATCCGGTCTATCCGGTGCTCTTCGTTGACGCGATCGTGGTCAAGGTCCGTGACGGGCAGGTGCGCAACACCCCGTTCTATGTCGTCATGGGAGTAACCGCGAACGGGGAACGGGACATCTTGGGTATCTGGGCCGGCGACGGCGGCGAGCGTGCACGGTTTTGGCTCCAGGTCTTCTCCGAGCTGAAAAACCGCGGCGTGGAAGATGTGCTGATCGCTGTCTGCGACGGGCTCAAAGGCCTACCGGAAGCGATCACGACCACGTGGGACCGGACGATCGTGCAGCAATGCATCGTGCACCTGATCCGTAACAGCTTCCGCTATGCCGGACGCCAGCACCGCGACGGCATCGTCAAGGCACTCAAACCCGTTTACACCGCCCCGTCCGAGCAGGCGGCCAAAGACCGGTTCGCTGAATTCACGGCCGAGTGGGGCCAGCGGTATCCGGCGATCGTGCGGCTTTGGGAGTGCTCCTGGGCCGAGTTCGTGCCGTTCCTGGAATACGACGTCGAGATCCGGCGGGTGATCTGCACGACGAACGCGATCGAGTCGATCAACGCCCGCTACCGCAGGGCCGTGAGAGCCCGAGGCCACTTTCCGAACGAGAATGCTGCCCTGAAATGCCTGTATCTGGTCACCAGATCCCTTGATCCAACGGGCGGCGGAAGAGCACGCTGGACCATGAGGTGGAAGCCCGCGCTCAACGCGTTCGCCATAACGTTCGCCGGACKGTTCGAAAGAACCATCAAACAATGAAAACCGCCGGAGCCCACACACCGTTTATCGGACAGTCCCGTCTCTGAGGGAGAGGGTGCGTCCGACCAGGTTTTCAGTCATAGTCGGTGTCCGTGTCATGGTCCGTGAGGCGGCGGAAGTCCCGGGAGAGRTACAGGGCCAKYGCCGCCGGGTTGTTGTCCTCCACTGTGACTGTGACGGTGGGGCGGCCCAGGGTGTGCAGCCGGTGCAGGCAGTGTAGGAGGAGTTCTTCGGCCAGGCCTTGGCGGCGGTGGTCCGGGTGGGTKAAAAGTTCATCGATGACTGCTTCGCCGTCGCGTTCGGTGATGATGAGGGCGGCCGTGATGTGACCGTCCGGTCCGGAGGCCACGGGGGACGCTGCCTCGGCGGTGCCGCGGCCCTCGTCCATGGATGGACCGATCCACGCCGGGCCTCCCGCACCCTGTCCGGGACGGTCGGCGTAGGCGTGCCGGTGCAGATTGGCGAGTTCGAGAAGATCATCGGGTTCCAGGGGCCGGACACGGATGCGGGCCGGGGCGGTGTTATAGAGTCCGGTTACTGCAACCAAGGTGACTAATGCGTTCATGACGGCGTTGCCTTCCCCGGTGCGCGGGCGACACCGTTGAACATAGTGTCCGGCATCGTGCGCCTGCGGGGAAGGCACACGKAGGCAATCGATATCCGGCGGAGCGGACCAGGCTCAACAGCGGCGCCCGGACCGTCCCGACGCGTAAACCTGATCGTTMAGAACGCCTCACTGCTCCCGGTTCTTGCCGACACGTCTCGCGCGACTCGGACTGCCGGACGTGCTGCGGGTCGGGCGCGAACCGCCAGGCCGGCCCCGCCGGGCGGATGAGGCAGTGTCATGTTCAGGTAACGGTGGGGATGATGGGGCACAATCACGGGATGACAGATTCCCGACAGCAGGACATTTCACGCATCGGCGCCGCGTCCGGGGTGCAGGAGGCAGGGGTGCCAGCCCCGGTACGGGCTCCCGCACGCCGGGTCGGGGTCAAGGTTCCGGAGATCACGGCCTGGTTCTGGGTGGCCAAGGTGCTTACGACCGGGATGGGCGAGACCAYGTCGGACTTCCTGGTCCATCACCTCGACCCTGTTGTGGCGCTGGGCCTGGGTGGGTGCGTCCTGGCCTCTTCCCTTGCTCTGCAGTTCGCTTCCCGCCGCTACGTTCCCTGGGTCTATTGGCTGGCCGTGGTCATGGTCAGTGTCTTCGGGACGATGGCGGCCGATGCGGTGCACGTCGTGCTCGGCGTCCCGTATCTGGTGTCTGCGGTGTTCTTCCTCGTTGCCCTGTCGGCCGTTTTTGTCCTCTGGTACCGTTCCGAGAAGACGCTGTCGATCCACAGCGTGGACACCCGGCGTCGCGAGGCGTTCTACTGGACCGCCGTGCTGGTCACGTTCGCCCTGGGCACCGCGACCGGCGACATGACCGCGTACAGCCTGGGCCTTGGCTATCTTGCGTCGGGCGCCGTGTTCGCCGCTGCGATCGGGATGGGTGCCTTCTGGTACTGGCGTGGCTGGCTTGCGGCGATTCCGTCGTTCTGGTTCGTGTACATCCTCACCCGGCCGCTCGGGGCATCCTTTGCCGACTGGACGGCCGTTTCCTTCGATAGGGGAGGCTTGGGCTGGGGGACCGGCCCGGTCAGTCTGGGCCTCGCCGCGTGCATCGCAGGCCTGGTCGCGTACCTGTCACTCGCCGGCAAGAGAAACGCTGCCCACCGCTTCCAGTAAGGAACCTGCCCTACCCCCGGAGCCGGGCGTGACGGGGCTGGCCCTGCCCCTCGCGCACCCGCTGGGATGGTGGCGAAGGGACGGGATGCCCGAGGTGTGGGGTCAGGGTTTGTTGTTGAGGACGTCCTTGCCGAAGGGTTTMAGTCCGGGGGCCCCGGCGTAGCCGAGGCGGGTCAGGGAGAAGATGTCCTCGATGGTGGCGAGCAGGCTGTAGTGGTTGTAGGGGGTGTTGGAGCTGGTTCCGGCCTTGGCGAAGGGGGAGACGACGAGGGCGCCGATTCTTCCGCCGGCCGTGCCGCCCGGCAGGAGCCCGGCCGGTCCGGTGGTGTTGCCCTCGGATTCGTCGAAGGTGATGACGAGCACGCCGTCCTGTTTGTAGGCCGGGGAGTCCAGAATGGCCGGGACCTGCTGGCGGAGCCACGCGTCGGCGCTTTCCAGCCCGCCCGGGCTGCCGTCCACGCACGGGCTGTCGTGGCCGTCGTTGCACAGGTTGGGGGTGATGTAGGACAGGTTGGGCGTCGTGCCGACGGACTTCAGGTCATCGGCCAGACGGGTGAAGTCGACGACGTTGCTTTGGCAGTCCGGGGACGAGGTGATCGCCTCGAAGTACACGAACGGGTTGTGGCGGGTGGCGTACTGATCTCCGTMTTTGGCGCTCTGGTGGTCGTCCTTGGCGCCGGGCGCCGGGTGCTGGCAGGGGGTCTGCATGTCCTCCATGTAGCCCTTCCAGGTCTTCCCGGCCGMGCTGAGCTGGCCCGCCAGGGTGGGGACGGAGGCCGGATACACGCAGCCGGTTCCCTGCACCTGGCCAGGGGACGCGGTCCCGGTCTGCTGGAACGGGGCATAGATCGGGCAGTCGGCCCGGGTCATGGCATTGGATGCCTGCCCGGAAATCTGGGCCAGGTAGTTCGGGTGCGAGTTGTGGGCAATGCCGTAGTACCGGGAGAGCAGGACGCCCTGGGCGCGCAGGGTTTTGGACAGGTACGTGGCCGTCGAGCCMGCGCCCCAGACCTTGTCGTAGCCCTTGTTTTCGAGGTTGATCACGAGCACGTGTCCCGGGGTCCCGGAGACCGGCCCGGCGGCCGCCGAAGAGGAGTTCGGGGCCGGGGACGCCGTGGCGGTTCCGGTCCCGCTGGAGGGGGMKGGGCCGGGGGCCGGGGACTGGCAGCCGGCCGTTGCCAGGGCGAGGGYTGCCGCCATAATCAGCCACGGGGCCCGGGCCGTCGGCTTCCGGTCATCTGCTGGTGTGATTTTCCGGTTCATCATTTCCGGCTCTCTCTATGACGCCGCGGCTGCCACTGGTGAACGGCCGCCGCGACGGATCCCGTGAGTACAGCCAGGCGACTCCCGCGGCCCGAGCAGCACCGTCCAGGACTGACCATCATTCAGTGAACTGTTCCACACCAGAATCGGGATTGCCATGACGAGACMCTTGGAATTCCTTGTGAACTCACCGTTTGAAACTGCGGCGTAGCCACCTTCATTGTTATCGGTGGAGGCGATCCGTGGCGGGGGCGTCCCTGGGGGGCGCCGGTTCTCCTGCATAATGCTTGTCCCGTGGACCGGTCAGTAGACGACACCGGGACGTCCTGCGGCGTCGAATGTGAAAGGTTGAGCGGAGGTCAGCGCAGCCGGTTCAAGCCTGTTATGACGGAGGAGGGCTTCCGCGGGAGGTGTTCCGCGGAAGTCCTCCGGTGTCGGATTGGTGGGGTCAGTGCTCCGGGAGGGTTTTGGTTCCCTCGATCTGCACTGCCTGGAGTTTGTTCGGGTCCAGGCCGAGGGTTTTGAGGATTGTCGGGGCGATCTGTGTTGTTTMCACGGTGCTGGTCACGGTGCGGGCCTTGTCGTCGTTGGCGCCGGCGATGACGAGGGGCACGTCCCGGTCATCGGCGGAGGCTCCGCCGTGTTCGGCGATTTTGGATTTTCCGCCGGTGTAGACGACGCCGGTCTGTGCGATGCCGAGGATGTCGGGGTAGCGGGCGTCGCTGGTCTTGGTGCCGAAGTACTTGGCGACTTCGGTGCCTGCGTAGATGGTGCTGAGCCCGGAGGTGGCGACGGTTTTGGGGGCGCTGTTGATGTCGTTGCCGGCGGCCGGGTGGGATGCGAGGTAGTCCTTGACGAACTGCGCTGCTGCCTGGGAGTGGTCGGAGAGCCAGAGTTGCATGATGTCGTCGTCGGTTGAGAACGTCACCAGGTCCGCGGAGCCCGGGCTGGCGGCCTTCCAGGCCGCGTTGAGTCCGTCGATGATGGCACCGTCGGGAACCCTGGTGAGTTGGTTCGGGTCCGTCGGTGACTGTCCGTGCTTCGCCGAGAGGATGATGGTCGTGTCCTTGGCGTGCCCGGACGCGGACAAGGCAGACTCCATCTTCCCGATAGCCGTGTCGACGTAGTCCAGGGCTTTGCCCAGTAGGGGGCCGGGCACGGTGCCGCCGGCAAGGTAGCCGCCGGTCATGCCGTCGGACGTCGGGAGCTTCTGGGCGGTGGAGACGGACTGGAAGTTCATGCCGAAGATCGCGGGGACGGCTGCGGCGTGGGTGCCGGAGTGGTCCTTTCCGCTGATTTGGTTCAGGATCGCCTGGACCTTGTAGCCGTCGTACTGCTGGGTTGCGGCGTTGTCCTGTGTCCAGTCCCCGGTGAACGGTGCGGGTGCCTGGCTGTTGATCTCGGGCGTGAAGAGATCATCCACTCCCTTACCGGAGGGGCCGTTGAGGATTTCATACGCGGGGTGCTTGTCCGACCACGCGGTGGTCAGGCCTGCGCTCTTGGCGACTTCAAAGACCGTGTTGACCTTCAGATACTGGTGCGGGTAGACAGGCTGGCATGTGGCAGGGTCCACGGGCAGCGCTGCCGGATTGATCAGGGATCCGGGCTGGCCGGTCATGTTCATGATGCCGGAGGGCAAACCGGTCAGGCCCTGTCCGGCGTCGAGCGCGTTCGGGTCCTTGTCCGCGGCCTCGGTCAGCGCCACTTCGGTCCCGGGCGCGGTGTTCTTGCACTCGGTGGTGCCGGCGGGCAGGAGCGCCCGGTTGAACGTGTCGTCGTAGTAGATTCCGGTTGTTCCGGGGTTGCCGCCGGTGAATTGCCCGACCATGCCGGGGAAGGAATCGGAGGGCACGGGAGTTTGGGCGTGGGTGTAGCTGGTGCCGTGGTTCACCAGTGCGGCCAGCGCTGATTGCGGATGCGCCGCGACGTACCAGTTCAGGTCCTTCTGGTGCAGGCCGTCCACCGACAACACCAGGACGTGCTTGGACGTTTCGCCCTTGCCGCCGTGGCCTTCACCGTGCTGACCGTTGTCGGCCAGTGCCGGTGCCACTGCCGAGCCTGCCATCATGACCGCGCCGAGAACCGCGGCTGCGGCAACCCCGTTCTTCTTTGCTGACTTCATCAAGATAAGACCCTTCGCCAATGTGAAAGACACGGGAATGACGTTCTTCCCATGGGGATTCTTGCTGCAGGCAGGTCCCTTCATCCCCTGTTTTCAGGTGATCCGGTTGAAGGTTCACCCCAGATTCAACCCTGCGTCATGAAACTTTTCGGAAATTCACAGACTGMGGCTATCGCTTCGTACTTCCGGGCATTGCCTGTCACGGGCAGGCCAAGCGGGCACCGCAACCCTGACTTTGGTGCGACGCCACCGTTCTTTGGGCGGTCTCCTCCTTGGCGTAGTGCAGGAGCAGCCGGAACGAGTCCCGGTATGAGGAAACCGTGTTCTGGCTTGCCCGGCGCTGCCCCATGAGCCGGCGGAGGAAGAAAGACTCCAGGATCGGTGCCAGGGCTGTCATGATTCCTCCGCCAGATAGGAGCCGAGCCGCGCCGAGACCAGGGACATCAATTCCGGTGTCCCGCTCAGATACCAGTACGTCGCTTCCGGGTTCTGGTGCCCGAGGTAGGTCGAGAGCACCGGCAGCAGCGGCCCGACGTCCACGCCCGTGGGGTACCAGTCCTGAAGTGTTTTCACGGCAAAGCCATGTCTCAGGTCATGTAGATGGGGCTGGTGATGAAAACCGGGCCGGCTCACTCCTGTTTCCCGGACCAGCCGGGCAAAGACCTGGCTGGCGTTGTCCGCGATCAGGCGCGTGCCACGGGTGGAAAGGAACACGGCGGGATCCTTGGGATGCGGATAGGCGGTGTCCCGGATGCCCGAGTATTCCTTCAGGGCGGCCACCGTGCTCGGATGTAGCGGCAGCTGCCGCGCTTTCCGGTATTTTGCTTCCCGGATCGTCAAGAGTCCTTGGCCCCAGTCGACGTCGGAACAGTCCAGGCTGGTGGCTTCGCTGCGCCGCATGCCTGTCACGGCCACCAATGAAATATAGGTTCGGTAGGTTCGGGCACGGAAGCTGGGGGTGAGCCGGTCTGCGGCCGCCAGCACCCGGTCCAACTCGTCATCGGAAAAGATGTAAGGCGCGGCCCGGTGGTACCCATCGTCCAGCAGCGACTGTTCCSGGACCTGCGTGAGGGGGTCGAAGGCCTGCAAGTATTGGGCGAAGGGACGCACCGCGCCCAGGCGCGCGTAGCACCACACCGCGTCGGCGCCGGTTGGCAGTGTTGCCCATTCCAGCACCCGCGAGCTGGTGAGATGGGTGTCGCCGGAGCGCTGAAAGTACTTGATGAAATCCAGCAGCAGTTGCCCCTGCTGCTTCAGCTTGTAGCCCATGCTCCGGCGCATGTGCAGGTACTGCTCGGCCATCAACGCTACGTCGTTCTGGGGGAGGGTCATGGCTTGCTCCCAGGCCAGGGCAGCGCCAGCGCACGCAGCGACCTGTCGTCGACTTTTGCGTACTGGGCCGTGGTGGCAGGGCTGCGGTGGCGCAGCACCTGGCCGACCTCGGCCAAGGAAGCACCGGCACGCAGCAGTTGAGTTGCCGCGGTGTGCCTGAGCCGGTGGGCATGGATTCCCTCAAGCCCGGCACGTCTGCCCGCGGCCAGGATCACTTCGGAAACCCCGGAAGATGCCAGCCCTCCCACTGGTGCGTGAACCCTGAGAAACAGCGCATCGCCGGCACCCTCAGGCCAGTCCTGTCGCAGGTATTCCGCCAAGGCCGATCCAACATCCTGAGGCAGCGGGAGCTTCTCTTCACAGCGCCCCTTGCCCCGAAGGACGATGTCTCCGGTGCGCCAATTGACATCCGTGAGCGTCAGGGACGCGACTTCGTTGGCACGCAGCCCCAGCMGGACCACGAGGACCAGAATCGCGTAGTCGCGCCGTCCCGTGGCAGTGTCCCGGCCGCACGAGGCCAGCAGCGCATCCACTTCCGGCATGCTCAGGCCTTGCGGAATGTTGCTGTCGTGGCTGGCCACGGACGGCACCGCGCCAGCCAACGCCCGGTCAGACAGACCTTCCATGAACGCCCAGCCCAGAAAGGACCGCAACCCTGTKATCGTATATTTGACGCTTCCGACCGATTGCGCCCCGTAAAGACCGGTGGTGAACAGAATGACCTCCGCCCCGCCCATGGTGTCCAGGGAACGGGAGCGTGCCGCCAGCCAGTCCATCAATGCACTGGCTGTCCGAAGATAGTTCCGTACTGTTTTGGCGGCGAGTCCCCGCTCATTCAGGAGGTAGCGCTCAAACCGCCCCAGAATGATCTGTTCCGGACTCGTCCGATCCGGTGGCGGCTCAGGAACCGGGATCACGCCCAAGCGGCGCAAGTACTGCATCAACCAAACAAAAAAACGACGCCGGTGTCGGACGCATCCAGTTTGCTTCCGTCGCCAGCTCGTCAACGAACCGCTGCAGCACCTCATCCGTCAGCGCCCCGGCATCCAGTCCGCGCGCATCCATCCAATGGCTCAACCGCCCCACCAGCGAACCCAGCTGCTGCGCCGTTGACTTCGCATACCCGCGCCCAGCTAACAACTCCCGGTAGCCAGCCACATACGGGGCCAAGGGGCCCGTCATTGGCCCCGGAAAATACTTCGTCATCATGCTCACCTTCCCGTATCGAGAAAACAAGCATGTGCCGACCGCGATTATGCAGAAAGCTACCCGGGCCAGATCGCCGTGATGGTGCCGGTTCACAGCCGTTGTCGGGGTACTTTCTGCATAATGCCGGGTTCTGCATAGTGGCTGTTATGGAGAATTCTTCATGAAAGCCACATGCCCGGTTCCGTGATCCACGGCCGGTGCACCCGGACATGGCCGAGACGCCAGGCCGCGCGGATCTGCGCGACGGCCCGGCGGGTCGAGCGCTCGGAACCCTCATGGCCGAGGGCCCGCAGTTTCTCGTGGGCTTTGTCGGCGCGGATCTTGCCCTTGGAGGCCTCGATCCATTCCTCGATCTTGGGCAGGAACGCATCGGTGACCCGGCCCCTGCAGACCGGTTCGGCGATCGGCTGGCCGGCATCACGGGCAGCGACGTGCCTGGCAACTGTGTGGTGCGAGCAGCCGGTGAGTTCCGCGGCGGCGCGCAACGATCCGGTCAGATCATACGCAGCGWGTATTTCCATGATTTCTCCGTCAAACTTCATTAGGGCCTCTTCCCGGGCGACTTTGGTGCGACTAGACACCGTCATCAAACCCCGGGGAGAGGCTCCCGCCGCTTAAGCGGTCGGGGTCAGTAAGGAAGTCGGCAGATCTCATGGCCACCGACGGGCACTTTTCATGGCCGTCAGTGGGCAGTTCCGTGGCCGCCTACGGGCAGTTTTTCATGGCCGCTAAYACCCTCGCCGTGACGTCAGTAAACGCCCCCATTGATGCCTTCCAGCACCTGCCCACTGTCGGAGAATTCGGCCGCAGTCCACGCCCCGGCGTTGGGGGAACGTGTTTGCGTATTTACGCGCGGGACCTGCCACGGATGAAGTGGAAGATCAGAACGACCACGGCAATAACCAAAAGCAGGTGAATGAAGCCCCCGCCGATGCCGCCGAGCAATCCGAGAAGCCAGAGAACGGCGATAATGATGGCTATCCAAAGCAACATGAGAGTCTCCCTTATTTGCCTGCGGATGGAATTGCTGGTTCTGCGCCCGGGCTGCTTTGCGTACTTTGACGCGCGGCAGGAATGGCATGGGGGTCAGAGACGCGCCGAGGGGCGGTATCGGCAAGAATCATCGTCGTACCTCCCGCTCTCATCAACCCTGATGCCGCAGCGATGCCCCGGCCACGAAATAGATCCAAGTTACTGATTCCGGCCGAAGGCCCACGGGGTATCCCGTGGTGCGCTTCACCCTATGTCAAGAGCGGGTCCCTGGAAACGGCATAACTATAATCGATAGTCACCACTCGGTTTGGCGGCGCAGCGCAGGGGGAGCGGAGCCCCGGGTTTGAAGCCAGCTGCTTACAGGGAGGGGATGTTAGGGTAAGTTCTCCTTTCTCGKACGGCATGAATTTCAGCATTCCCCCCGCACCGGCCCGGTATCCGGCATTGAAGAACAGGACCTGCAAATGATTGAATTCCAGAGCTCGGCCGACGGCACGGAAATCGCCTTCGAACGCACAGGTGAAGGGCCAGCCCTGATCGTCATCGGCGGTGCATTAAACAGCCGGCGTTCGGCCGACATGCTGGTGCCTTGGCTGGCCCCGCACTTCACCGTCTACGCGTACGACCGTCGCGGGAGGGGCGAGAGCTCCGACACGCTTCCCTACAGCCCCGGCCGTGAAGTAGAGGATTTGAAAGCGCTGATCGCCGCGGCGGGCGGTTCGGCCTACGCCTACGGACACTCCTCGGGAGCCATCCTGGCTCTTGAAGCGGCAGCTGCCGGTGCGGCCATCTCCAAACTCGCGGCCTACGAACCACCGTATCTGACCGGGCATGCCCCCGAAGAACCCTGGGAGAACTTCAGGGACCGCGTCCAGGCAGCGCTGAACGAGGGAGACCGGGAAGGCGCCGTCGAACTGTTCATCCGCCATACAGGCTCTGACTTCGACGAAGGAATCAAAACAATGCCGTGGTGGCCCGCACTCCTCAGCGTTGCCAACACCCTGCCGTATGACCTCACTCTCACAAGCGACGGAAGCGTCCCGGAAAGGCTGTCGAACATTCAGGCCACCACGCTCGGAATCTACGGTGGTGCGAGCCCGTCCTGGGCCGGGAATGCTATCAATGCCGTTGCCGCAGCCGTCCCCGGAATGAAAATAGAAAAGCTGGAAGGCCAAGACCACGCGGTCGCCCACGATGCTGTCGCCCCGGTTCTGATCGACTTCTTCAACAGCGCCCCGGCGTAGTCCTGGACATCATCGCTCGTAGCGAGGTGATCTCCTTGGCCGGTGGCATCCCGGGGAGCTGTTCGCGGTCCGGAACATCCGCGCCGCCTTGATTAATTGCTGAGCGCAGGCGCTGGCTGCTTTGAGCAGGGGCCCGGGAAAAGAATTTCCCGCTTGGTGTCCTTTTGGTGTTATCCCGGTCGTCGTAGTCGTGTAGCAACGGAAAAGAAGGAGTCATCGTGGAGTACATGCTTTTCATCTGCAGCGATCCGACAGCGCCGGCATATGTGGCCGCCGAGGACAATATCGTGGAATGGGGGGCCGAGATGGAAGCGCGGGGCGTCGCCCGTCACGGCGACAGGCTGCGCCCTGTACAGGACGCAACCACCGTTAGGGTGCGAGGGGGCGAGGTGGTGGTCTCGGATGGGCCCTTTGCGGAGACAAAGGAATGGATCGCCGGCTATGACGTCATCGCTTGTGCCTATCTCGACGAGGCAATAGAAGTGGCATCCAAGCACCCCATGGCCCGGTTCGGCAAAATCGAGATCAGGCCCCTGTGGCCGCTCGGGCTCTAGACTTTCTCCTGATAGCCGCCGCTGATGACGGGGGATGACGTGGTACCGGAGACGACGGACGTGCGTACCGCCATCGAGRCCGCCTCCGCGGCGGAGACCGCGCGAATCACTGCAACCCTTATTCGTGTGACGGGCGACTGGGGCCTGGCCGAGGATTGTGTCCAGGACGCGTTCGCGCGCGCTTTGGTCGACTGGCCGGTGCGCGGCGTTCCCAGGAACCCCGGGGCCTGGCTGACGACTGTGGCCAAGAACAAGGCGATCGACCGTGTGCGGAGAACTGCCAGCGAAAAGAAGGCGGTGCGTGAGCTCGCGATTCTCACCGACCTCGAAGGGCTGGAAGACGAAACCGGCAGTGATCCGGCGGCAGGGGATGACCGGTTGCGGCTGATCTACACCTGTTGCCACCCCGCCCTCCCGCTCGATGCCCGGGTGGCGTTGACCTTGCGCACCGTCGCAGGGCTCACGACGATCGAGATCGCACGTGCGTTCCTTGTCTCGGAGGCAACCATGTCCAAACGGCTCGTCCGCGCCCGCGCCAAAATACGCGATGCCGGGATCCCGTACCGGGTGCCGCCGCCGGAGCTGATATCCGGGCGCACGGCCGGGATCCTGGCCGTGCTCTATCTCATGTTCAATGAGGGATATTCGGCTACCGKCGGCGACACCCTGATCCGGGGGCCTCTTGTCCGKGAAGCGATTCGCCTCACCCGGTTGCTCGGGGCTTTACTCAACGGTTCTCCACAAGAGCCCGAGGCTTTGGGTCTGCTGGCGCTCATGCTGTTCCACCACGCCCGGCGACGGACACGGACCGACGCCGCAGGCGACCTCGTGACCCTGGAGGAGCAGGACCGCGGATCCTGGGACCAGGCGGCGATTGCAGAAGCTGCGACGCTGCTGGAGACAGCCGATCAATTGGGCGTTTCGCGCCGTTTTCGACCCGGCAGCTACCGTGTCCAGGCCGCCATCGCAGCATGCCACATGACCGCCCGCGATCCCGGGAGTACGGACTTCGCCCGGATCGCAGCCCTATATGACGCCCTGGCGCAGATCGCGCCCTCACCGGTCGTGGAGCTGAACCGTGCCGTCGCCGTCGCGATGTCCCAAGGGCCGGAGGCAGGGCTCGCCCTCATCGACCAACTGGACCGGACACAGTTACTCGATGGGTACTACCTCCTGCCGGCCGCGAAAGCTGACCTGCTGCGCCGCCTTGGCAGACAGGCGGAGGCCAGGTGTGAATATCAGCGGGCCCGGGACCTCGCGCCGTCGGAGGCCGAGCGCCGCTACCTCGGCAAACGCCTGGCCGAGACCGGTCGCGGGCCCGCGTCGGAGCCCAAACTAACCAAACGCGCGGTTCCGCAAATATGCACCCGAAGAAGAGAGGACAAGAATGAAACATCTACTCCTGATCCCCAACAACGTTGACACGTGGAACGCGCTCACCGCACCCGAGACCGGGGCGATCATGCAGGCACACGCCTCGTTGCAGCAGGAACTCAGGGCCACCGGAGAGTTCGTGGAGGCCCATGAGCTCGGTGAAGAGGCGAAATTTGTAAAGAATAGCGGCGGCACGTGCACCGTGACCGACGGCCCGTTCATGGAGACGAAAGAAATCGTGGCCGGCTACTACATCGTCGACTGCGTCGACCTGGCCCGCGCCGTGGAAATCGCCGGCAAGCTCGGAGAGGCAACGCTGTGGCCGATCCAGGTACGCCGGATCGACCCTTAACCCACGCAGCCGCAGTCAATCCATGAAACGCCCAGGCGTACCCGGGCCGGCCTGGACGAAGTGGCCCCCTGGCTTCAGTTCCCGGTGGGTTCGGTCGCGGCTCCGGCCCATGAACCTTCCTGAACTGCTTGCGGGCTACCAGCAGCCTGCCCTACGGTCGGCGCAGCGATTGCAGACTGCAGGCGGTTGAGGCTGACCGTTTCGTGCGTCGCCTCCGACGCCCGACCACGACCAAGGAGCACGATGCCAGTCGTTCGCGTTCACAACTTCTCCGTCTCGCTCGACGGGTTCGGCACCGGTGAGGGGCAGGAGTTGGACGCCCCTTTCGGGCACGCCGGGATGCGCCTGGTCGAGTGGGCTCTTCCGACACACACTTTTAGGCAGATGGGTCTCCCCGGCGAGGGCGAGGGCTCCAACGGAATCGACGAAACCTTCGCCAGCCGATGGGCCTCCGGCATCGGCGTGGAGATCATGGGCCGCAACAAGTTCGGGCCTCAGCGCGGCCCGTGGACTGACGAGGAGTGGCAGGGCTGGTGGGGTGAYAACCCGCCGTTCCACACGCCGGTSATCGTCCTCACCCACCACCCACGCCCGCCCCTGACCATGAACGGCGGCACCACCTTCCATTTCGTGGACGACGAACCCGCCGAGGCACTCGAACAGGCACGCGCCCTCGCCGGCGACCTCGACGTGCGAATCGGCGGCGGCGTCACCACGGTCCGCCAGTTCCTCGAGGCCGACCTGATCGACCAGATGCACATCGTTCTTGTCCCGATCTTTCTCGGCCGCGGCGAACGACTCTGGGACGGCCTCGAAGGACTCGAGCATCGCTTCCACATTGAGGCGGCACCCTCACCCAGCGGTGTCATCCACCTGACCTTCGCCCGACGCGACCGAGTCCTCTAGCTGCCAGGAGTTGCGATGACATTCCACTGTGCATGCCAGCGATGGTGGGGACCCCAGCCGTCACGAACGATCGATATCTTTAGTCCCGCTCGATCACAGCCTTGACGGCGGGGGCCACCGGCAGAAAAATCCCGATGACCCCCGAATACCCTGCTTGGACGCGGCAGCGGGCCTATGCGGCTGCGGGGATGTCGAACCGCTGGCCCTCTGTCTTGGAGGGCAGGATCATGAATACCAGCAGTGCCAGGGCGCCGATGAACGGCACGAGTCCGATGAGGATCATCCAGCCGCTGAAGTTCACGTCGTGCAGGCGGCGGACGACCAGTGCCAGGGACGGGACGATGACTGCCAGGCCCCAGAGGAGCAGCAGGATGATGCCGATGAAGGCGCCGGGACCGGGTACCGTGGTGCCGGCGTCGTTGGTCGTTGCGCCGGCAGCGCCGGCTGCGGTCACGATGATGTTCAGCACGATGGAGACCACACCGGAGATCAGGGTCCACCACCAGTATTCGCTGCGGCTGGCGCGGCCGGTGAACGTGGCGTACTTCTTGAAGAACCGTTTCGCGGCTTCCCCGATCGGTGCGCCGTAGTACGGGGCCCAAAGGGGGACGGCGCCGGCGGGCATGACGTGCTGGTCCTGCTGTGCGTAAGACAAAAGGATCTCCTTGTTGAACGGGGGGTGACGACTCATCGTAGGGGCGGCAGGGATCCGTCATGCTGTCCTGCAAGTGAATTCTTGTCGGTATGTCCGAATGCGTCGTGATACCCGCCCTTGCCGGGCTGACCTGCGGAAACACCGGCCGTTCCCGCCCACCTGMACKAAAGGCCTGCGGTTGCTGACGGCGGACCCCGCGGTGGCTGACTCGTGCTGCCGGATCCGGGCACGTCGTCCTCCGGAGAGGCTGCGGCGTCAGCGGGCTGGCGATCCGGGCCGTGCATGGTTCGGGCCCCGTGAGGCTCACCCGGGGCGAACGCCGTGGACCGCGCCGGAACCGCTGCCTCGGGCCGCGATCCGGCCGTCCGTCGTAATACCCGGCCATGGTTTTTGACTTGCGCTTCTCCGGATTTAGGGTTTATGAGTCCCGCCGCACCTCCCCCAAATGGCGGCGTGGCCAGCAGTGAATGCCCCCGTACCGATCCCCCAACCCGTACGGGGGCATTGTGCAWCCTGCTACGAGCGCGCCGCGTTCACGATGGCCGGACAGTTCTGCCGGTGCCAGGGCGTCCCGGCCGTGCCGGTGCAGCTGATGGGCGGGTTCCCGTGAGTTGCCGCCGGGAGCCCGCCGGAGTGCAGGCGGGGTGAAGGCCGGCAGCCGAGCCGGAGCCCAGAACATCGCGGAGCGACGCGAGGGCGGCATCGGCGTTGCGCAGGTGTAGGGCGTCCGCGGTCCCGAGCGGGGCCAGGCGGCGGGTCAAGAGACCCAAGGCGGCAAAGATGTTGTCCAGGCCGGAAAGGGCGCGGACGATCCCGGCCAGGTCTGAGGGCGGGGGAGCCGCTGCGAAGAGAAGGATTCTGCGGCAAAGCCGCGTACAGGMTTTCGCGTCGTCAATGCGGAAGGCCCGGATCATCGACGAACCGACGGCCGCGRCGCTGGTGAAGGCCAGCGCCAGATCTGGATCGATCGGGTCCATAACCACATTGTGGCCGCCTCACTGTCTGGAATACCAGTCACCCCTGTAACACAAGCGTCCCGTCGTGTGGCACCTGCGCGCGCCGCCGGTTCTGACCCCTCCGGTATCGAGGGTGCACCGCGCGGCCTAGAGCGGTTCCCTCTTGCGGTCGCGGTGCCCACAGGTGGCCTGCTGGATGCGGCATCGAGCGCCAATCTGGCATCCCAAATAGGATCCCTTATCGAGACGGTCGGGTCGCTTTTGAGGTGGCATAAGGAAATGTTGAGGATCCCGCAGTTCGACACGTCCGCTCCACTGTCCTTAGCCCCGGACGAGCTGGCCGCGAAGCTCGCCGAGGACGAGGCGATCGCCACGGCAGACACCCTACTGCTMACAGTCCCGAACCAGCTCGGAGTCGACTACAACGCCCACGTCATCGAGTCGATMCTGAAGTATGTGGCTCCGCAGCTCGGCTGGCGCTGAGCCCGCGTGGCAGATTCCCCCTAGTAGTACTTTGTTAGGTTGGTGGGGCGTGTTGGCAGTGGGGGCAGCGGCTGAATAGCCGGATGAGGTGTTCCTGGAGGTTTTTGAGGACCTTGTACAGGCTCAGGCTGCCCCTGCTGCTTTTGGGGTGGTGAGGCGTTTTCTGGTGATGAAGAGGTGGGCGGCGKACTCGAGGGTGATGTGGTGGTGGAAGCCGGTGAAGGAGCGTCCCTCGAAGTGGGAGAGGCCGAGCCCGGATTCCGTTGGTGCCCTGGCGTTCGGCGGAGGCGAAGACATTCTGGTACTCCTGGACCACCCCGACCGCCACCACCCCGGACCGGCCGACCTTTTCCTGGGCGGCMAGATACCGGCGCATCACGTCAATCTTGCGGTCTTCCTTGGCGAAGCGGATCAATGGGACATGGTTGGTCTCGGCGAACGTATTCACTGAGCGCCGGAAGGCGGTGCCGATCTTTTCCAGGATTGCCGGGGAAGGGATCCGGTAGCCCAGATGTTTGGCCATGAACGAAACGACCTGACCGCCGACCTGCAGGGTCGGGACGTAGCTGTTGAGATAGATCCGGTCCAGGCACTGAATATCCAGGGCCACGTGGCCTTCGAGAATCTCATTGACATTGACMATCACCATCACCGCATCCCCTCAACGAGCCTCCAATACCACCAGAATGCACCGCAGCGGACCGGGCGTTATCAGCGATAGGCGACCAATCACCTCGGCGGTCAGAGGCGAAGCCTCACTGGGAGACTGCTGAATTAGTGGCTTGGTCTGCCAATGCATGAGTGGATAAGGCGTGTCGGGATGGGCTCAGCCTTCGTCCACCGGGGATCCGGAATCCGGTGCCACCGTGTCGTTGGCCAGGGCTTTACCCCGGCGGTAGATCTGGATCCCGATGGCTGCCGGTATCACGGCTAAGGCAGCCGCCCGCATCCAGGGCCGGTCCAGGACATGACCGGTGAGCGAGTCCAGGGAGAAGGGTCCAGGCCCTCCGATGGTGAACGATACTGCCGCCAGGCCCAGCACCGCGGGGTACTCGAGGCCACCCTCTGTGGCGAAGAAGCCGTTAGGGGCGTGGACGCTGGCCGCGACGCCCATCGTGGTGGCAGCGGCGGCGCCGGCGGCCGGAGTGGCCAGCCCCAGAGCCAAGGCAACCCCGGCTCCTGCTTCACCCACGCCTGCGAGGATGGCACTGGGTTTTGCTGGGCGGAAGCCCATGGCGTGCATGCCCTTGCTGGTTCCTTCGATGCCTCCTCCGCCGAACCACCCGAAGAGTTTCTGGGATCCGTGAGCGATGAGCACGCCTCCGAGGGCGACCCGGAACAGGGTCTGTGCGACGGCGGCAGCCTCAGGGCTGGTCGTTGAATGGCGCATAGGGGTCCTCCTTGTCCAGCATGATTCTACGTCGGCGGGACGAACCGGTCACGGGAAGKAACGTTCAAGAAGATTCTTCTCCCGCCGCAGGCGGTAACAGGATTCACAGGTACTGCAAGAATACGTGCAGCGACATGACAGCGCMGCCCAGGAGCTTTGGGGCCAAAGCCCCCAAAGCTCCTGGGCGGGTTAGGCGCGCCCGGAGGTGGTGTTCCAGGTCGTTGAGTTCGAAGTCGAGATCGAGGTCCTGCGGTGTTCTAAGGCGCCGCCAGGTTGAGGCGACCCGGGCGGTGGGCAGGGTTGACGCGATGGGCATCCGGTCCACGGCTGAAGTCAAACACCACGCCTCAGGCATCCCGCCTGCCATGATCCGGGCCATCGTCGGGGTGGCGCACGTCGAGGGCAAGCAGGCGCTGTCCTTCGCGCGGACCGGATACACGGAGGCTTCGATTGAGTTCGCCGACCGGGCAGGCGTGGCCCTCTTTGTCTACGACTTCGCGCTGGGCACACTGCAAGCCCGGTCCGAGGCTGCTCAGCKCGCTCTTGCTGCGGCCTCCCTGTCATCGTTCCCGGGCGCTAGGTGTGGCCTGGAGGAGAGGATAGCCGAATGCCCGATTCAAGGCTCGGTATCTGGTGGAATCAAAATAGGCCAAAAACGCGCGTTCCCGGCACACTAATTCTTGAAGGTGACAGGCGGGTCCTCGACCTGATCGTCGACCTGCTGCCCGGATTAACGTCATCGTGCCAGATGTTTACTCTCGCTCCCGACAGGCAAGAGACTGGCCGGCCGCACCGGCTGACCAGTCTCTCGGGGACTGCTAGAGCGGCTGGATGTTCTCAGCCTGGGGGCCCTTGGGGCCCTGGGTGATGTCGAACTGAACCTTCTGGTTCTCGTCGAGCGAGCGGTAACCGCTGGATGCGATTGCCGAATAGTGTGCGAACACGTCAGCGCTTCCGTCGTCAGGGGCAATGAAACCGAAGCCCTTTTCGGAGTTGAACCACTTGACAGTACCTGTTGCCATGCTTGATTTCCTTCACGGGTCGCTGGGCGGTTCCGCTTCTCGGAATACCGTCCCCGCCACTCACATGGACGAGCCTATGTGCGATCGTTTGCAGGGGCAACAGTTGGTGTCGGCAACCTGGTTGACCTGCGCTCCTGGGGCTTCGAAATGTGGAGTGCCCCGCAAGCYCGGTCGGGTGAACCGTCCGGTGCGGGGGTCATAGGCGGCGCGCTGCTGCCGGTCTGCCTCAGGGGGTCTGGGAGGTGATCCATTGCCGGGCATCCAGCTCTCCGATCMGCCGGTACAGGGTCGCGCGGGACATGCCGAGGTCACGGGCCACATGGGTGGCCGGCTCCCCGGCGTCGATGAGGCGACAAGCGTTGCTGATCTGGCTGTCGCTGAACTGCTGACGCCCCGKAACACCCCCATCGAAGAGACCGCCGGGGCCGTCGCGGACTTGATCACCGAGGGTAAGGTGCWGCACTTCGGCCTGTCCGAGGCCTCCGCGGACACAATCCGTCGGGCACACACCGTGCAGCCCGTCTCGGCCCTGCAGACTGAATACTCCCTGTGGACCCGCGACGTCGAAGAGGAGATCCTGCCGCTGCTGCGTGAACTGGGCATCGGCTTCGTCCCCTACTCGCCGCTCGGGCATGGTCTACTCACCGGGCAGATCCGGACGGTGGAGGACTTCGCMGACGATGACTGGCGCAAATCCAACCCACGCTTCACGGGTGAAAACTTCGTCCGGAACCTGCGCATCGTCGACGAAGTCCAGAGCGTCGGCGCGGAGATTGGCGCCACCCCAGCCCAGACAGCCCTCGCCTGGCTGCTGACCCGCGGTAACGACATCGCCCCGATCCCGGGCACCCGCCGCGTATCCCGTGTGGAGGAAAACACCGCAGCCGATACCGTCAAGCTCACCACAGACCAGCTCGAGCGCCTGAACTCACTCCAGCCCGCAGCAGGGGCGCGGCACGACGAGGCCAATATGGTCTCGATCGACCGCTGATCCCTGGCCGTGGTGTCCCGCCAAAAAGGTCCCGGTTCGAAGAAATCGACGACAATCAATGCTCCTTCAATGAGACGCCTCGAATCCCTAGGGTTTTGACACGGCCCCATGGAACCAAGCTCGGAGGAGATCCAGAAATTTCATGATCACTTCAAGAAGCGAAAGGTCGAGCTGGGACGTTGCGGACGGGCCTACGGGACACCCTGTATCCACAAGCACGGTGCACTCCCTCTTTCGCATGCGCGTGGGCGGGGGTAGCGTCTAGTCTGACGCACTTGTCTCGTTCACTGCTGGTCGACTTCACTGCTGGTTGACGAATTTTTCTGGGAGTTGCGCATGAATGATCGGACGGACGGGGACCACAGCCGCATTGTGAATCACGTTCTGGCTCCTCCMGTGGGCACATTTGAACTCGACCCGGTGCACACCTTTGTCGCTTTCAGTGCCCAGCATCTCGTGGTTGGGCGGGTMCGGGGCCGATTCGAGGCGGTGCAGGGCACCATCGTTGTGGCTGATGACCTGACGGAGTCGAGCGTCGAGGTCAGTATCGAGACCGCGTCGGGCGCTATCCGACCATGACGTACCGCAGCACGGCGGCGTTTGAGTCKACGGCAGGGGTATGGCAAGTAACGGGAGACTTGACGCTGCACGGCGTGACGCGTCCAGTGGAGCTCACCGTCCGTTTCGGAGGCGCTGTGACCGATGCCTCCGGCAACATCCGCATCGCATTCCACGCCCATGCCTCGATCACCCGACGCGATTCCGGGCTCACCTTCGAACTCCTCAAAGAAGCCGGAGGGCTGCCCGTGGGCAAGGACATCGCAATCGACATCGACGCGGAGGCGATCCGGCCCCTCTAAGACTTACCCGGCCGCCGGGTGGGGAACTGTTGGTCCAACCAGGAAAGAAGCCACTCATGCAAGATGACCAGGTCAACAACAACCTCAAGGGCATGGACGACCTTGACTTCACCGGCTGGAACAACGCCGACTGGAACGGCGTGTTCGCCCACCACCACACCGACAACGTACTGGTGGACTGGAAAGGCCAGCCACCAACCCACGGGATCCAGGAGCACATCGACGCCATGAAGGCATACGTCGAGTCCGCAGGCGGAACGCCGCCCCAGATCACCTCCCACCCGATCGCGTTCGGCTCCGGGGAGTGGACCTGTGTCATCGGAGAGTTCGAAGGCGGAGGCCGGATGGTGACCGTCGCCAAGTGGCTCGACGGCGCGATMGTCGAGGAATACATCTGGTCCTAGCCCGCCAGTGCACTCCCTCCCTGATGGCGGGTGAGGGCTCTGACATGGGGACCGCATCGCGATCGGGAATATCGGCCCGGAGCCGGCCCGTTCGACAGTACCCCGCATAGGCTGGGCTGCGTCAGCATCGCCAAGCGTCTATTTGCCGGATCCTGAGAGGGGCATTCGCTGTGGCCGAGAAGAAGAGTTGGACGACCGGTCGCCTGGACGGGAAGATCGCCGTGGTCACAGGTGCAGCACGCGGTATTGGACGGGCCAGTGCTATCGCTCTCGCCCAGGCCGGAGCAGACGTTGTGGGCATCGACATCGCAGCCGAAGTGAGCCCGATCGACACGTTTGCTCCTGCCTCGCCAGCCGAGCTCGCCGAGACCGGTGATCAAGTGGCTGCCAGAGGCGTGCGCTGGAAGCAATTTGTCGCCGACCACAGGAACATCACCGGGCTGCGGGCGATCAGCAGCCAGGTGGAAGAGGACTGGGGCGGTGTCGACATCGTCTTCGCAAATGCCGGCATTCAGGCCTTCAAACCCTTGCTGGAGATGGATGACGCAGACTGGTTCGACCAGATCGAGAACAACCTCAACGGCACCGCCAATGTTCTGCGCGTCTTTGCGCCGCTCTTGGTGCGTCGTGGTGGCGGCCGGATTATCGTCACCTCCTCTACACAGGGTCAACACGGGACGAAGTGGGGGTCCTCGTACTCCGCCTCGAAGTGGGGGATCATCGGCCTCATGAAGTCGGCCGCCCTGGAACTCGGGGAGCTTAACATCACCGTCAATGCCGTCATCCCCGGTCTGGTTGACACCGCGCTCACCCGCCACGAGGACCGCTATGCCCAGGCGATAGCGGCCGGCGGTGGCAAGGCAACGGGAGACGCGGCCAAGGACGAGGCGGCAGCCAGGAAGTCACTGCAGGCGAAGAGCCCGCTGGGCTTGCCGTGGATCGACCCGGCAGACGTAGCTCCGCTTGTGGTGTTCCTGGCATCCGATGAAGCCCGGATGGTCAGTGGAACGTCGTTTGCCGCGACCGCTGGCGACAGTGCAAACGTGACCGCATAACCCTCACGCTCTGCGTACCCCCTTCATCCCAATCCATAGTCGAGGAATGACCACCTGCTCAGGTTCTAGTGCCCGATGTCTCTGAGGACTCCTGAGAGCCCTCTTCAGGCTGAAGGCTGCTGACGTCAGGCTGGGCGTTCCAGTGCGTCCCGGTCCCAGTGTGCGCAGGTCGCGGCGGCCTCGTAGGTGCTCTGCAGGAACCCAAGGAGCACCGCGTCGGGATGCGCTGCGGTGCGCACCAGCGGGTATGGCAGGACGAATTCGCCGAGTTCCGCGCTGAAATATGCGCCGGTTGGTCCGATCGGAAACTCCCGGAACCCCGCCGGCTCGGGGTAAATGTACGAGTAAAAGATGCCCTCGGGACCGCCTCCGGGCCAGTAGCCGGCGCTGCACACTTCATGGGAGTACGCCTCGAGCATCACGCTGGGTCCGCAGTTCGGCGCCCCGCCGGGGTGCGGCGGGGCGGCCCGGCCGGAAAAGCGGCTCACCGCCAGGTCCAAGCTCCCCAGAACAGCTGGACCGGGCTGGTCTTGCCCAGGAAGCGTCCGCGGAACATCGTGAAAACGCGGTCGGCCTCGACCAGGGTGAGCCAGAAACGGTGGACCTGCCCGGCGTCGTACTTTTTGTGCGTCCGGTCTTCGGCGAAGGGAATTGCACCGGCGATCTCCACCGGAGCGGGCCAGAATTCCGTGGCCAGACCCAGCTCGTCCAGACAGCGAAACAGGGTGTTGTAAAAATCCGCGACGGAGAGGGAGGCGAGCCCGAATGATCGCGCCTCGCCGAACGTGCTCCCAATCTCCAGGCGGTGCGCCTGAAAGTCGAAATCGATCTGGAACCTTTGGMCCCCGGGGTGGGGCATGAGCGTGGTGCAGAGCCCACGGGCTGTCGCACGGAGGGCGCAGTTCCACCAGTGGTTGACCAGCGGTGCGTTGGCCAGGCTCACCTTTCCGACGACCTGGGTGAACAATTGCAGGGTGTCGCGCGTGTCCTGCCACGCGGCGATGGGCAGATACGGCCACGCCCCTGAACTTGCCGTGTTAATTTCGCCTCCGCCGGGGCGCTCGGAACCCCGTCGGTCAGTTTCCCACCGGCGCCGGGGATCTTCAAGGCTTCCGCGGCGCCTTAACGCGGATCACCTTTGCACCTATGATTCGAAGGTGGCGTCCACCACTGGTGGACGAGTTCTGAACAGGAGGGCCTCAGATGAGCTATCCACCAGGGATCGATCCTTCCGCGGTGCCGAGCGGCACGGGCTGTGCCGACTGCGAGAAGCAGGGCGGGTGGTGGTTCCATCTGCGGCGTTGCGCCCAGTGCGGACACATTGCATGCTGTGACTCCTCGCCCTCGCAGCATGCCAGCGCTCACGCTGCCGCTACGGCCCACCCGTTTGTCCGTTCCTTTGAACCGGGCGAAGAGTGGTTTTGGAACTATGCCACCGAGGAGTACTACGAAGGGCCGCTGCTGGCCCCGCCCGCACATCACCCGCTCAGCCAGCCCGTTCCGGGTCCGGCCGGGCGKGTGCCTCCCGGCTGGGAGCGCCGTCTGCACTGAGGCCGGACGCTCTGCTTCCGGCCTGCACCCTGCTACCCGGCCACCAAGGCGCTGACCACTTAATAGGCAACCCGATCAGAACGACGCCGGCGCACCAACCGGCAATTACCCCGCCTCAGGTATGGTCCCAGCCGGACCCGCCAGACAGACAAAGGGCCGCGATGAGCGCTACGGGCAGGACCGCTCGGCCCAACATCAGTCAGGGGCCGTAACGGAACCGGCAAGGGCGACGGGATAGTTGGAGATCTTCCAAAACAAGGCTCACGAGTATTATGGCCACCATGGCCGGTGGCATTGGCGCGGAAAACACGCCGGCTGCGAGGACGGTGAATCTCGCGAGCCCCGGGTTTGCAGGACTGGTGATCGAGACCTTCCCACGTAAGCTGCCCCCAGCCAACCCGGACAGGCGAACGTGCCCCGACTGCCTCTTTCACTCCATGTCCTACGCGTGGTAAGACGTCTATATGTCCCAACATGATGCGTTCGCCGGGCTCCCAATTGACGTCAACGACGGGCAAACTCGCCGGTGGGGAACGATATTGGTCAGGGCTGTCTTTGCGATCCTGGTGGTCGGCGTTGTCCTGTCGGCGATTCTCTGGGCAGCCATCAGTAGCGACATGGGTGCATTGATCCTGTCCGCCACGTTCGCGGTCTGCGCTGGCCTGATGGTCATTCGGCAGGCACTTCTGGCAGAACGGGGATAGTCCATGCTTGATCAGGGCATCACCTACAACACGACCATGGCGATGGTCGCAGGTGTCATCATGCTGTTGTTGCTCGTCTTCCTGCGAGTGGTCCAGCAACCTGGTCGCAAAACGATCGACGGATGGGCCTGGATGTTTGCAGCCCTCGGGTTGTTTTTGGCCGTCACCGGCACTCACATGACCCTCACGTGGCCGCTGAAACAGATTCCCGTTCCCGGCGTCCCGTGCTGCGCGGTCGACAACCTCACCTTCGGTGAGCCCGCCATGTTCTTTGGCTTTCTGGTATTTTTCGGGGCCGTAGCGTTGATGCGTGCCGAGCGGGCCGCCGTCGACCGCGGGGTGCAGTTCGAGCTCGTGGCCACCGTCCGGCCGTTTCTGTACGCGGGTGCCTTCGGCGGCATCGGGCTCATCATGATCGCCATCGCCGGACTCGAGTTCGGGATGTGGCATCCACCTGAGGTGGAACCGATTGCCGGGATGCTGGCGGGCTCCATCCTGGAAGCGCTCTACATGGCGTTCGCCTACGCCATCACCGGCGTGGCCGCGATCACAGCCGCGTTCGCTCCTGAGAATCGCCTGGTGGCCAAGGTCTTCGCCGTGTCGTTGTTCATCGCAGGAATGATGTGGCTGTTCCTCAGCATCACCGTCTTCTACGGACACGTCGGTTTCTTCCCGCACTAGGCTTTGATCCACCGATCTGCCTGGCTGCATGACATGGCTGCCGCTCAACKAAACGGGCCAGCAGGGTCTGTGCCCGTGCGCCACGGGCCCAGATCCTGCTGGCCCAATGCCGGGGTGTTCCCCGCCCCGGAGCGGATGKCCGCCGACGGMTTACTTGTGCGAGTCGGGGTGCTCGTCCCCGATCTGCCACGGCGACGTCGCGTCCAGGACCCGGGCGACGAAAGCGGCGTATTCGTCCATGTAGAGGAGCGCGGCGACGCCCACCCGCAGGACCACCAGATGCGAGACCGACCTCCGCCGCAGCCGGCCCGCAGGGCCTCCCAGGGGCCGGGTGAGCCCAGCGGGATCGATCCGCCGGGCCAGTCCGACGGTGGGGGATTGGCGGCGGCAGCCAGGCGGGCGGCTTTTTTCTGCCACCGCCGGATGTGCCGTCTCCCCACGGCCGGCGGTCCGCACGGTTTCGGCGAAGAGCAGGTGCAGTTGCCGGTTGATCCCCTGCAGCCGCTTCAGCGTGTCCCCCTGCCGCTTCAGCGTGTCCCCCTGCCGCACGTGTGTCGGCTGGTAGGTCACCAGCGCCGCCMACGCGGCATTTAGTGCCAGGGCGGCCGGGTGCTGCCCACCAGGCTGCCCGGCCGCGTTTCCTGCCCGGGCGTAGGCCGCGACGGCCCGGCCGGCCGCTGCCACGGTCAGCTTTTCCGGTCCGCGCGTCCGGAAGAGCGCCGGGACCATGTGCACCACCCAGGCGAAGGCCCCGCCGGCGAGCACCAGAAGGCCGGCACGCCACGGAGCCAGCCCTGCCGCGGGCAGGGCGGTCCCGGCCGCGCAGATCGGAGTGAACATGTAGGCCCCGGCTCCGCCTACACGAAGGGCGCTGCAGACATAGGTGGACACCATGGCGATCACGACGACGGTGGCCACCGCCAGCATCGGGATGGTCTCCACMGACATGCCCAGGGCGACGGTGCACGCAAAAGAGAGCGCGATCAGCGCCAGGTACCGGGCACGGTTCAGGTAGGGGCGGCCGCTGCCGTAGAGAGCGGTCAAGGCTCCGAGGCTGGTCATCAGCCCGGCGGCGGTTTGCCCGGCCAGCCAGCCGGCCAGCAGCGGCGTCCCGGCAGATATCGACGCCCGCAATCCGATCGGCCAGCGGTTCGGTGCATCCCTGAAGCTGAACAGTGCGCGGATGCCCTGCGGGGGYCGGGCCGGGGCTTGAGAGGCTGGCCCGGGATGCCGGTTCATGGATCCGATCCTTCCACGCGGAGCCCGGTGCGGCGGTCCCTGTAGGCGGTCAACCTGAGGACGCTGGTTTTTGCCGTCGTTTTTGAGGGCCCGGTCGGCCCAGGTCCTTGGCGGCTGTGAGGCTKCGGCAGCAAGCGGAAACTTCCCCGGCCCGATCCCCTGGCGGTTTCCGGGCACCCCGGTGGACAACGGGTGGTTTCTTAGCCGAAGGATGGTGTCGCCGGGACCTCGGGCCGTTTGACGGGCCGCTCGTCCGGGACCGTGACCATGATGGCGATGATGGCCACAACCACCATKAACAGGTTGAACAGGATTCCGACGGCGCCGCCGAACCGCAGGGCCACGTTCTCCTGGTTCCCGGCGAACAGGCCCCACGACCGGATGACATTCGGGTCCAGGGCCTGCGCGGCCACGTACACGGCGGCCGAGATGGCGACGCCGATCGCATTGCCCAGTGACGAGGCCATCTTGTAGATGCCGGCGGCAGCCCCGGCTTCATCGTCCGGCACGTTCGACAGGGCGGCGTCCGTGGACGGCGTCGCATAGAAGCCGAGACCGATGCCGAACAAGGTGAAGCCGATGACGGCGAGGACGATGTATTGCCCGATCAGGGTGAACGTCATGGATGTCAGCAGGATGCCGGTGCCGGCGATCGCGCTGCCCCAGATCATGGGCCGCTTCGGCCCGAAGCGCTGGAGCAGTTTCTCTCCGACACGGATGGTGGAAAGGATGGCAATCAGGTATCCGAGGGTCAGCAGACCCGACTGCAGCGAGGACATGCCCGCGGCGACCTGGACCAGGCCCAGGGCAACGATCAGCGTCCCGGCCGCGCCGTTGAGCAGGAAATTCGACAGCGTGGCACCGGCAAAGGTTGAGTTGCGGAACAGTGTGAGGTTCAGGACCGGGTTGTGCCGGGTTGTCTCGATCCAGAAGAACACCAGAGTGGCGATCACGGTAACGGCGACGAGGCCGATGCCGGTCCAGCTGAGCCAGCCGATCAGGGGGCCCTGGGAGATATACACATTCAGCGTCAGGAGCGCGACGATGAGGCTCACCATGCCGCCCCAGTCGAAGGTGCCTCCGGCTTTCGCGGCCGACCTGGACTCAGGAGTGCCCCGCAGCAGGAACAAGGCGATGACCGAGAGCACAATCGAGATCCAGAAGATGGACCGCCAGCCGAGGGCCGACGTCGCCATCAGGCCGCCGAAGAGGGCGCAGAAGCCCGAGCCGCCCCACGAGCCGATCGACCAGAACGACAACGCCCGCTGGCGGTCCTTCCCTTCGTAGTAGGTCTTMACCAGGGCCATCGTGGAGGGCATGATGCATGCCGCGGAGAGGCCCTGGACGACGCGCCCGCCGAGCAGGGCGGCCGCCGTCAGGGCGCCGGCGTTCTCGGGGGTCAGCGCGATCAGGAGGGATCCGAGGATGCTCAGGTAGATGCCGACGTTCATGACCCTGACCCGGCCCAGCCGGTCCGCGAGCCCTCCGGCGACGACGATGAAGATCCCGGAGAACAGCGATGTGATGGACACCGCGAGATTCCCCAGTGTCCGTTCGATCCCCAGCGACCCCTGGATACCCGGGATGACATTCAGCAGGGTCTGCGCGAAGAGCCAGAAGTTAATGACGGCCAGGACGATGCCGATCAGCCACGCATCGTTCGGCTTCCACTGGGTTCCGGTCTTGGCTGAGGACTGGACAGCGCTCATGGCTTACGCATCCTTGGTTAAGTAGGACATTGCGGCGACAACCTGGGCCTGCACGCCCAGCGCCAGCGTCGGATCCAGCACCGGCGCGAATAACGGGGAGTGGTTCGCCGGGATATMCCGGGCCACGGTTCCCTTCGCGGCCGCGGCCCGGTAGGTCTCGGGGTCCGCGCCGCCGAGGAGCCAGAACGTGTACGGGACACCGAAGGCGGCCGGGATGCGGCTGAAGTCCTCGGACGCGGTCTGCCGCTCCGCTGTGTGCACGGCGTCTGCCCCGAAGCGGGCGGTAAACGCCGCCCGCACGCGTTCTGTCACGGCTGCGTCGTTGCTGGTGAGCGGGAACTGGTCGTAGTACTCGAACTCAGGTTCCCGGGGGGATCCGGCGGCAGAGCATTCGCCCCTGACGATCCGCTCAACCGCGGCGAGCACTCCGGCCCGGACCTCGGAGTCGTAGGTGCGGATGTTCAGCAGCAGCGTGGCGCGGTCCGGGATGATGTTGGACTTTGTCCCGGCGTTGAGCGCCCCCACGGTGACGACGGCGAAGTCGCCGGGCTTCGTCTCCCGGGAGATGATCGACTGCAGCCTGAGCACGATCGAGGCGGACAGCACCACCGGGTCCACGGACATGTGCGGCATCGAACCGTGCGCGCCCTTCCCGTACACCGTGATCTTGAKCGAATCGCCGGCGGAGAGGACCGGTCCGGTGGTGGTGGCGACCGTCCCCGCCGGTAGTGGCATCACGTGCTGGGCAAAGGCGACGTCGGGCCGTGGCACTTTGGTGAGAAGTCCGTCGTCGATCATTGCCTGGKAACCTGCCCCGACTTCTTCGGCCGGCTGAAATAGGGCGATGTAGGTTCCGGACCAGGCGCCACGTCCGTCCGCCATGAGCTTGGCGGCTCCGAGCAGTGCACTGACGTGCAGGTCGTGACCGCACGCATGCATGATCCCGTTCACCGCCGACGCATAGGGCAGCCCCGTGGCCTCMGTGACGGGTAAGGCGTCCATGTCGGCGCGCGCAAGAACAGTTGGGCCTTGCCCGTTCTCAAGGACGCCGACGACGCCCGTTCCTMCAATGCGGGTCACCGAATAGCCGAAGGCAGTGAGTTTCTCCTCCACAATCTTTGACGTCTGATGCTMATCGAGGCTCAGTTCGGGATGCCGGTGCAGCTCGGTGTAGGTTTCCCGGACCCAGCCGAGCTCGGATTCCAGGCCTGTCAGGACTGTGTCGGAGCTGTCCATGCGCGTCACGCTTTCGGAGTCCGGGCGCCCGGGTGAGCCGGGCGCAACTGACAGAACCCAGCATAGACCGGCATCAATATCAGGTCTGCCAGCGGGCACCGGATCTACCGGGAATCACGGGAGGGAAACGTTGGCCCCGCCCGGTGATTCGGATCATGTGCTGCGAATGGGCGGGGCGCAGATAAACGACGAAAGCCGCACACACGAGGGAGCGGCTCTAGCGTGATGGGGTGGGTCTACGCCCGGATATGGTGCATGAAGCGKAGTTGTTGGCTGGAACAKGGCCGCG
>NZ_JBFTHK010000035.1:0-33012 GCF_056394205.1 Arthrobacter sp. 10T413_2
CCCTGAGCCACTGGCTGCACCTGCTTAAGCGACTGCTGCCCGCCGTCGTCGTGGTGGTGCTCGCCGTACTCGCCGGCACCTGGGCCATCCTGCCTCAGAGCCGCTGGCCGGACATCCTCGATCAGGCGTGGGCCTCCCTGCTGTACCGGCAGAACTGGCTCCTGGCCGACAGCGCCGTCGACTACTATGCCCAGGACCATTCGGGCGCGAGCCCCCTCCAGCACTTCTGGTCGCTGTCGATCCAGGGACAGGTGTTCGTGCTCTGGCCCCTCGTGTTTGCCGGCACGGCTCTTCTTTCCCGACTGCTCCGGCGCCGGACCGGCAAGGACCCCGCCMTGCTTAGTTACCGGTCCCTGCTGACCGCGGCCTTCGGCGCCATCTTCGCCGTGTCGCTCGTCTACTCGATCCAGCAGACCACCACCAACCAGGCCCACGCCTACTTCGACACCGGCGCCCGGCTCTGGGAATTCGCCCTCGGCTCCCTCCTGGCCCTCGCCCTGCCATATTTGAAGCCCGGCAGGATCCTGCGCGTCGTGCTGGGCTGGGCCGGCCTGGTGGCCATGCTGTCCTGCGGGCTGCTGCTGACCGTGGACCGTTCGTTCCCCGGCTTCATCGCACTGTGGCCCACGCTGGCCGCCGCCGCGATCATCACCGCCGGACAAAGCGGCAGTCGCTTCGGCGTGGACCGTCTCCTGACCTRGAAACCGCTGGTGTCGCTGGGAGACAACTCCTATGCGCTCTACCTCTGGCACTGGCCGCTGCTGGTCCTGGCCCTTGCCGGGGCGGGCATCACGGCGCCGAACCTTGTCCAGGGGCTGTGCATCGTCGGCGTGTCCATCGTTTTGGCAGTGCTCACCACCMGTTTCGTCGAGAAGCCGCTGCGCGAATGGCACTGGCCGAAGCGCCGTGCCTGGCGCACCGCCGTCGTGATTGCCGCCTGCGGTGCCCTGCTGGCAGGTCCGGTCGCGGTCTGGCAGAGCAGGCTCGTGGCCGACGAGGCCGCGGCGGCGTCCCAGCCCAAGGAACTGACGCCCGGCGCGGCCGCCCTGGCCCCGGAAAACGCCGGCAAACCCACCCCGGACGCGAAGATCATCCCCGCGCCGGCGGMGATGAAGAATGAGTGGGCCGACATCGACGGGCTGTGCACGGACGAGAACGTCCCCAGCGACCCCCTGCTGCAGGGCTGCCTGCAKAACAACAAACCCGAGAAGGTAACGAAGCGGATCGTGGTGCTCGGCGACTCCCATGCCCAGCAGTACATGGCGGCGCTGGGCCCCATCGCGAAGAGCCACGGCTGGGAAGTCGTCACGCTCCTGAAAGGCAACTGCCGCTTCGGCGGGGAGTCACCGGAGCGGGACGCGGACTGCAACGCCTTCAACAAGGCCAGCGCGCAGTACGTCCTGGACCACCACCCCGACGCCGTCTTCACGGTCGCGTCCCTGACCCACAAGGAAGCGCCGTTCGAGACCGAGGTGCCGCAGTACCTTGAAGGCATCAAACCCTTCACCGACGCCGGCATGGACGTCGTGGGGATCCGCGACAACCCCCGCTTCAACATCAACATGCCCGAATGCGTCCAGAAGAACGGCGAGGGTGCCGCGGAGTGCAACGTGCCCGAGCAGGAGTCGCTCGCGGGGTCCTCGCCGCTGGACGCCTACCGTGGCAAGGTGCCCGGCCTGCACCTCATGGACATGAGCGATTTCATCTGCGCGAACGGGATCTGCCCCGCGGTCGTCGGCAACGTGTACGTCTACAAGGACGACAACCACCTGACCAAAACCTACGTTCAGACCATGATCCCCATGTTCGAACAGCGGCTCCTGGCCGCCACCGGCTGGAAGTAGGCCCCCCCGCCGGGCCGGCACCGGGAGCCCCCGGCGGCCGTCCGGCATGGGGCGGCTCACATTGAAGGCGCACATTACCGCCCCGGAATATGGCTATCGCCGCCAAGGTTCTACTATTTATTCAACCCTTCTGCACAGACCAGACCCGTAATGACTGGCTGGTCATCTGTTGCAACCCCTACCCGTGAACCCCGTAACCCAAGGTAAGAGGCGCACTCATGACCCAGCCCGAACACAACCCCTTCGGCTTCATCGGCCTGACGTACGACGACGTCCTGCTCCTGCCCGGCCACACCGACGTGATCCCCTCCGAGGCGGACACGTCCTCCCGGATTTCCAAGCGCATCACGGTCCAGACCCCGCTGCTGTCCGCCGCGATGGACACTGTCACGGAGTCCCGGATGGCCATCGCCATGGCGCGCCAGGGCGGCCTCGGCGTCGTGCACCGCAACCTTTCCATCGCCGATCAGGCCGACCAGGTGGACCGGGTCAAGCGCAGCGAATCCGGCATGATCACCAACCCCCTGACCATMKGCCCCGAGGCCACGCTGGCTGAGCTCGACGAGATCTGCGCACGCTACCGCGTCTCCGGGCTCCCGGTGGTGGACGAAGGCAACAGGCTGCTGGGCATCGTCACCAACCGCGATACCCGGTTCGTGCCGGAATCGGACTTCCCGCTCCGGCTGGTTAGCGACGTCATGACCAAGATGCCGCTGGTCACCGGGCACGTCGGCATCAGCCGCGAGGAAGCCTCGCACAAGCTGGCCACGAACAAGATCGAGAAGCTCCCGCTCGTTGACGAGCAGGGCCGGCTCCAGGGCCTCATCACCACCAAGGACTTCACCAAGGCCGAGCAGTACCCGCTCGCCACCAAGGACGAGGCGGGCCGCCTGCGCGTCGGCGCGGCCATCGGCTTCTTCGGCGACGGCTGGGAGCGTGCCATGACGCTCGTTGACGCCGGTGTGGATGCCCTGTTCGTGGACACCGCGAACGGCCACTCCCAGGGCGTGCTGGAAATGATCCGCCGGCTCAAGGCCGAGCCCGCCGCGGCGCACGTGGACATCATCGGCGGCCAGGCCGCCACCCGCGAAGGTGCCCAGGCCCTGATCGACGCCGGTGCCGACGGCATCAAGGTCGGCGTCGGCCCCGGTTCCATCTGCACCACCCGCGTGGTTGCCGGCGTCGGCGTCCCCCAGATCACGGCCATCTACGAATCGGCGAAGGCGGCGATCCCGGCCGGCGTCCCGCTGATCGCCGACGGCGGCCTGCAGTACTCGGGCGACATCGGCAAGGCGCTGGTCGCCGGTGCCGACACCGTGATGCTCGGCTCGCTCCTGGCCGGCTGCGACGAATCCCCGGGCGAGCTGATCTTCGTCAACGGCAAGCAGTTCAAGAGCTACCGCGGCATGGGCTCCCTGGGCGCCATGCAGACCCGCGGCAAGAACACCTCCTATTCCAAGGACCGCTATTTCSAGGCCGACGTCTCCGGTGATGACAAGCTCATTCCGGAAGGCATCGAAGGCCGGGTCGCCTACCGCGGTCCGTTGTCCTCGGTGGCGTACCAGCTGGTCGGCGGCCTCCGCCAGACCATGTTCTACACCGGCGCCCCCACCGTCGCCGAGCTCAAGGCCCGCGGCAAGTTCGTCCGCATCACCGCGGCCGGACTCAAGGAATCGCACCCGCACGACATCCAGATGACCGTCGAAGCCCCGAACTACGGTTCGCGCTAAGACTCTCCGCTGTGAAACGGGTCAGCCCGCCGAGACTGCAGTTTCGGCGGGCTGACCCGTTTGTGGGCGCCCGGCTTCACCCGGGGCGGCGCCGCCCCACCGGTGCCGCACCCGCAGTGTCCGTACCCACCACCTCCGGGTCCCCGGAACTAGGCTGGAGGCATGTCCGAACTCCTGCCCGCCCGCGAGCCGAAACGCAAGCTTGCGCTGAAGCCCTACGCCCGCGCCGTGGCGCAGGTTCTGCGGGTGAGCTTCCAGGCCTCACCGGCCGCCGTCGTGATGAAAGTCCTCGGATCGCTGATCTCGGCGCTCCTGCCGCTCGTCACCACCTACTTCGCCGCCCTGACCACGACGGCGCTGGCCGCCGCGTACGCGGGCAACGCCGACGCCGGCCGTCAGGCCATCATTTACGTCATCATCACCGCGGCCCTCGGGCTCTTCTGGGGCGCGTTCAGCAGCGTGGACCGCTACATCCAGCAGCTCATGAGCTTCCGGGTCGGCGCGATCGTCGGCGATCTGATGTACGAGCGGTTCCTCACCCTGGACTTCTGGCGCTACGACGACAAAGAGACGGTGGACCTGTACGACCGCGCCAAGCGCTTCTCCGATTCCTACGCACGGGTCCTTGACCGGATCGCCGCGATCTTCACCCAGCTYGTCTCGGTGCTTCTCGCCATCGGCGCGCTGCTGCTGGTCAGCTGGTGGATCGCAGTGATCGTCCTGATMGCGATCGTCCMCAGCGTCTACCTGCAGTTCAAACTCTCCCGCGAACAAATCGCGCACTGGARCACGCAGGTGGACTCGCGCCGGCAGCGCAGGATGATCGAAACCAACCTCCTCCGCCCGCAGCACATMGCCGAGATGCGGCTCTACGGAATCGTCGGCTACCTGATGGGGCTGCGCTCCAGGCTCCGGGACGCCGACGAGAAGCGCCGGCTGGACTTCCAGAAGCGCTACATCCCCAAACAGCTCGCGGCCGATGCCCTGCAGTACGGTGCCGAAGTCGTTTCCCTGATCTGGGTGGTCGGCCAGATCATCGCCCGCGCCCAGCCGGTGGGGCAGTTCCTCTATGTCCAGCAGATTGTCAKTCGCGCCCTGTCCACGGCCAACAGCCTGGTCTCCTCGCTCAGCTCGATCGACGAGGACCTGGCGAATCTCAAGGACTACGAACTGTTCATGGCACTGCCCGTGCATTCCAGCCATGCACCGCCGCTGTTGGAGGCACCGAAGACTGTGGAACTGCGGGACATCCACTTCACCTATACCKGCAGCGACCTTGAAGTCATCCGCGGAATTTCAATGACCATCCGGCAGGGCCAGCACGTCGCCATCGTGGGCGAGAACGGCGCGGGCAAGTCCACCCTGATCCGCATTCTGGCCGGCCTCTACCGGCCCGATTCCGGCCAGGTGCTGCTCGACGGCGTCGACCTCGCCGCCGTCGACGTCAAGTCCTGGCACCGGCACCTGGCGGTGCTCAGCCAGGAATTCCTGAAATACGAGTTCGCCACCGCGGCGGAGAACATCTTCTTCGGCGACGTCGATTTGCCCCGCGATKACGGCATGATCCGCCGGGCCGCCGCGGATGCCGAGGCCCTGGAGTTCATCAACAAACTGCCCAACGGCCTGGACAACCATGTCAGCAACTGGATGGAGGATCCGCGCGGACGGAAGGGAAGCGGGCTGTCCGGCGGGCAGTGGCAGCGCCTGGCGATGGCACGGAACTTCTACCGCAACGCAGCGTTCATGGTGATGGACGAACCGACGTCGGCCATCGACGCGCTGGCCGAACACCGGATCTTCACGAGGCTCTTCGCCGACCGCGGCAGCACCATCATCGCCATCAGCCACCGCCTGGCCACGATCGAGAAGGCCGACGTCGTCTACATGCTCGAGGACGGCCGGATCGTGGAACAGGGCACGCACCGCGAGCTAGTGGCCCTGCGCGGCCGGTATTTCCGGATGTTCGAATCCCAGCTGACCGTCCCGGACACGGAGGACATCAGCGGAGAGTGACGGGAGCGCCTTCCACAGTGGTGCGCACGCGGGCTATGCCCGGTTCGGGCGGGACGCTGCTGAAGCCGAAACCGACGGCGGGCAGGACCTTTGCCAGCGTGCCGGCGTCGACCCMGTCCCAGGTGACCGTCGCCGCGTCGATGCGGTGGAGATCGGTGACGCCGTAGTACTCGCGCCGACCGCCCCCGGCGGTGCCGGCAGTGCGCACCCCGGGGCTGAGAAGTCCCGCGAGGGGRCTGACGGCGCGCAGCCAGCCCGGGTGCACGGCCAAGGGYCGGGGGATGAGCCGTGCCGMCGTGCCGAGCGAGGTCCGGGCGCCGAGGGCAGCCTCCAGCAGCAGGTGCCCGGCGTCCACCGTCAGCGTTCCGCCGGAGTGCCGGACGGCGATGTCCACCACACGGGTTTCATCGAAGCTGTAGACGGCGGCGATGAATMCTGCCACCTCTGCCGTGGGGGCCAGCAGGATGCGCCGGCCCGAGGGTAGTTCCACCATAGCGTCGGCGAAACTGCCGAACGGGGACTCCTGCCAGAGCCCCACCACGGCACGAAGTCCCGATGCCGTGCCGATCCCGGCGATGTGCCCGTCGAAGATCCACCGCATACCCATGCGGCCACCTTACGTCGGCAGCGGTCGTTGCGCTGCCGTGCGGGACACRTTCACGGGGAAAACCGCGCCCTGGGATAACCTAGAGCAGTGACTTACGAGATTGAGATTGGCCGAGGCAAGCGTGGGCGCCGTGCCTACTCCCTGGATGACATTGCGATCGTCCCCAACCGTCGCACGCGTGACCCCAAGGACGTATCCGTCTCCTGGCAGATCGATGCCTACAAGTTCGACATGCCGGTCATCGCGGCACCGATGGATTCGGCCATGTCGCCGGAAACCGTCATCGCCCTGGGCCGCCTCGGCGGGCTCGGAGTCCTGGACCTCKAAGGCCTGTGGACCCGGTACGAGGACCCGCAGTCCGTCCTGGACGAAATCGCGGTMCTCGCGGACGAGACCAACAGCCCCGCTGTCACCCGACGCATGCAGGAGCTCTACCAGGCGCCGATCCAGCCCGAGCTGATCACCTCGCGCCTGGCCGAGATCCGCGCCGCCGGCGTCACCGTTGCAGGCTCCCTCACCCCGCAGCGCACGCAGGAACACTACAAGACCGTGGTGGCTGMCGGCGTCGACATCTTCGTCATCCGCGGAACCACCGTCTCGGCCGAACACGTCTCCAAGGACCACGAGCCGCTTAACCTCAAGCAGTTCATCTACGAACTCGACGTCCCCGTGATCGTCGGCGGAGCGGCCGGCTACACCCCGGCCCTGCACCTCATGCGCACCGGCGCCGCCGGCGTCCTGGTCGGCTTCGGCGGGGGAGCCACCACCACCACCCGCCGCGCGCTTGGCATCCATTCGCCCATGGCTTCGGCCATCTCCGACGTCGCGGCCGCCCGCCGGGACTACATGGATGAATCCGGCGGACGCTACGTGCACGTGATCGCCGACGGCGGCATGGGCACCTCCGGTGACATCGTCAAGGCCATCGCCATGGGCGCCGACGCCGTGATGCTGGGCAGTGCCCTGGCCCGCGCCGAGGAAGCACCCGGCAAGGGCTGGCACTGGGGCCAGGAAGCCCACCACCTCGAACTGCCCCGCGGCGACAGGGTCAACGTCGGAACCGTCGGTCCGCTCGAGGAAGTCCTGTTCGGGCCGGGCCACCACACCAACGGCACCTCGAACCTGATCGGTGCGCTGCGCCGTTCGATGGCGACMACCGGCTATTCGGACCTGAAAGAGTTCCAGCGCGTCGACGTCGTCGTCTCGCCGTACGCCGGGAACTGAACCCCACGCTGGCAGGGGATTGKCCCTGCCCATCCGGAAGACTTGGACGTAGTCTGGTGCCCTACGAGGTTTGATCCGGATGGAGGCGTGACATGAACAGTTTTCCCGGCGGTTCTCCCGTGKCCGGAGGTGCGCTCGGCCCCGCAGAGCGCGATGCTTCGATCGCGCTTCTGAAGGGCACGGGCGACCCGGGCAAGGAACTTGACATCCTGATCGTGGGCGGAGGAATCGTCGGCGCCGGCGCCGCCCTGGACGCCATCACTCGTGGGCTCAGCGTCGGCATCGTCGAAGCMAACGACTGGGCGGCAGGCACCTCCTCCCGGTCCTCCAAGCTCATCCACGGCGGCCTGCGTTACCTGGAGATGCTGGACTTCGCCCTGGTCAAGGAGGCGCTGCACGAGCGCGGGCTCATCCTTTCCGTCCTCGCCCCGCATCTGGCCCGGCCGGTGCCGTTCCTTTACCCGCTGACCAAGCACTTCGTTGAGCGCCCCTACGTCGGTGCCGGGATCGCGTTGTACGACGTCATGTCCATCACGGGCGGACACAGCCGCGGCGTTCCGTTCCACAAGCACCTGACCCGCCGCGGGACCCTGCGGGCCGCGCCGAGCCTGAAGGATGACGMCTTCGTAGGCTCTATCCGGTACTACGACGGCCAGGTGKACGACGCCAAATACGTTGCCAACCTCGTCCGGACCGCGGCATATTACGGCKCGCACGCGGTTAACCAGATGTCAGTCGTGGCCTTCCTGCGCGAAGGTGAGCGCGTGGTCGGCGCCAAGGTGGTCAATCACGAGGACGGCTCGAGCTTCAACATCCGGGCCAAGCAGGTCATAAACGCCACCGGGGTCTGGACAGACGAGACCCAAGCCATGGTGACGGACCGCGGACAGCTCAAGGTGCGAGCCTCCAAGGGCATCCACCTCGTGGTACCCCGTGACCGGATCCAGTCCACGGTGGGGCTGATCCTGCGGACCGAGAAGTCCGTGCTGTTCGTCATCCCCTGGGGCCGGCACTGGATCATCGGAACCACGGACACCGACTGGCACCTCGACAAGGCCCACCCGGCAGCCTCCAGCAAGGACATCGACTACCTGCTGGAACACGTCAACAAGGTCCTCAAGCGGCCGCTGACCCGGGAGGACGTAGAGGGCGTCTACGCCGGACTACGCCCGCTGCTGGCCGGGGAAAGCGACTCCACCGCCAAGCTCTCCCGCGAACACGTAGTGGCCCACCCCGTGCCGGGGCTCGTAGTAGTAGCCGGCGGGAAATGGACCACCTACCGGGTCATGGCCAAGGACGCCGTCGACAAGGCAACGCGCAGCATGGACGAGCGTGTCCCGCCGAGCTGCACGGAGTCCATTCCGCTGCTGGGAGCCAGCGGTTTCAAAGCCGCGTGKAACAAACGGAACCGGATGGCGGAGGAGACCGGCGTCCACGTGGCCCGGATCGAACACTTGCTCAACCGTTACGGCGCCATGGCCCCGGAGGTGTTGGCCCTCATCGYCAGCAACCCGGAACTGGCCGAGCCGCTGCCGGGCKCGGATKACTACCTCGCCGCCGAGGCCGTCTATGCTGCCACGCACGAGGGCGCCCGCCACGTCCAGGACGTCCTGACGCGCCGCACCCGGATTTCGATCGAGGCGTGGGACAGGGGTGTGTCCGCCGCTCCGGTAGTAGCTAAACTAATGGGAGACGTTCTCGGCTGGAGTGATGCGCAGCGCGAGGGCGAAATCAAGCACTATCTGGCCCGGGTTGATGCCGAGCGCCTGAGCCAGCAGCAGCCGGACGACGAATCCGCCGATGCCGCACGGTTGGGCGTGGAGGATATCGTCCCCTTCCGCTGAGACTCAGCTCCGGCMGGCAGTGCGGACCACAACGCTAGTCAAATGACTGTCGGCCGGCGTGCACTGACGCCACTTCGAAGGGACATCTCTTGGCGGAACCACTGGACCGGTACGACGCCGAGCTCACCACGCCGGAGATGGTGATCCTCGAACTGGACGCCACGGACAAGCTCGATGCCACGTCCCAGCTCGCAGAGCGCATGTATGAGGCTGGGCGCATTTCCGATCTCGAGGGCTTCCTCAAGCAGGTCAACGCCCGTGAGCACCAGCTCGCCACCGGGCTGCCCGGCGGTGTGGGGCTGCCGCACGCCCGCAGCGAGCTCGTCTCGCAGACCTCCATCGCCGTCGGCATCACGAAATACGGCAGGGCACTCGACTTCGGCGCCGCTGACGGCCCGGCCACCGTGATTCTGCTCATCGCCACGCCGGCGAGCTCCTTTTCCGACCATCTCGAAGTGCTCGCGACCCTGGCGCGCTCATTGTCGAAGGAATCCTTCCGCGAGTCGCTCCGCCGGGCTTACGACCCMGAAGTGATCGCAGAACTCATCAATTCCAGCTTGGTGTTCTTCGACCACTAGGGATTGGGGCGGGCTCTTTCGTGTCGGCTTCGTCGCCATGCAGGGACCGGCTGCCCCGCTCTTGGGGCGGGCCTTTTCGTGTCGACTTCGTCGCCATGCAGGGACCCGGCTGCCCMACTCTTGGGGCGGGCCTTTTCGTGTCGACTTCGTMGCCACGCAGCGACCCTGCTGCCCCACCGGCTTTCCAAGGGGCACGGCGCGTGGCCGTTGCACCGGGCGCACGTGACCCTGCTGGAGGATCAATTGGTGCGCGCTGCCGGCATTGAGGTCGGCAGGCCGCCGGAGTCCGTGCTCTTCTCGCCCGGAGTGCGCACGCAGTTTGGCCGGCCACGGGTCCTGAATCGCGCACCCGGACCCGCGCGCTTTGACCCGATGGCCCTGAAAAGTTGGCGGCCGGGAAACCGGTCCGCGGCAACAACGGGTTCGCGCACGGTTCCCGCGAAAACTGTCACACCCCCGGAGGAGACTGGTTTCATGGAAGCCGCCAGGGATTTCATTCCGTTCGGGGACGACGGGCAGGGCACKGATCGGTGCACCGGTCGCGCTGCAGGTTGTGGTGCGGATCCCGGCACGGACCGKGACACGAGTCACGGTACGGATCCGGCCCGTCGGTCGGGKGTGGATGTTGCGCTGGCCGCGCTGGAGGCTGTGGGTTCGACGGCGGTTCAGGATGCGGCGTTGTGGGATTTCCGGGCCGCGGCGGATTTCGCCGGGCGGGTGGAGGAGCTCTCGCGCACGATGGAGTATCTGCAAGTCGTGGCGGCCGGCGCGGTGGACCGGACCAGGACGCAGGCCTCCCCGGCAGCCGGGGCGGGGGCCGGCACGTCGTGGACGACGGGCTGGCGCGACGACGCCCCCGGAACCGCCGCAGCTGAGGCTTTGCCCGTTTCAGCGGCTTCGCCCGATGCGCTGGCCGGGGAGGGTGTGCCGTTGGATGCGGCCGGTGACGCGGCGGTGGTGGATGACGGGTATCGGAACACGGCGGAGTTCCTGCGGGCGCGGCTGCGGATCGGTGCGCCGGAGGCCAAGCGCCGGCTGTCCCTGGCCGGGGGTGTGCTGCCGCGCCGGGGACTCACCGGCCAGCCCGTCCCGGCGGTGCATGCGGAGCTTGGTGCGGCGGTCGCGGCCGGGGAGGTCGCATCMCGGGCCGCGACGATCATCACGGCGGCGCTGGCGAAGGTCCGGCACGTCTGCGACGCCGGATCCTTGGCCCGGATGGAGCACGCCCTGACGCGCACGGCCGCGGAAAACGACGCGGACTTCCTGGCCCGGGTCGCCCGGGGCTGGGCCGATGCGCTGGATCAGGACGGTGCCGAGCCGTCCGAGGAGCTGTTGCGCCAGTTGCAGGGCGCGTTCATCCGGCGCCGGCGTCACGGCCTGCACCATCTTGAGATTTTCGCGACCACCGAACAGTTCGAGTACCTCCTCACGGTCATGAACACCGGCACCAACCCCCGCACCGGCACCACAAACGCTGCCGGGACTACGAGAGCCGCCGCCTCTGAGGGCTCGGCCGCTGGCGCCGCTTCTGAGGGCCCCGCGGCCGGCGCYGARGGCTCCGCCACCGGTGSCGCYGCCTCTGATGGCTGGGCCGCGGATGCAGAGACTGTCGCCGGCCACGGCTGGGCGGTTGATGCCACCCGCGGTGGCACTGCGGCCTTTGCTGGCTGGGCCGCAGGTGCCGGGGCTGCGGCCGTTCACGGCCGGGTAGGTGATGCCACCGACGCTGAGGCCACGCCCGCTTCTGCTGGCTGGGCCGCCGAGCCTGCCGGCACGGCTTTCGCCGTGGGGTGGGCTCCCAGTGCGGCCGCCGGCGAGTGGCCGGTCACGAATGCCGGGGCCGGCGTGTCGGCCTGTGATGCCCGGGTCAGCGGCGTGTCGACTCTTGCGGATGCCCAGGCYSCSACCCCGGCCCCGGRGRATCATKCCGTTCCGGAYGACGCYCCCGCMGSAGCGGGGCAGCCGGTGTCGGGGGAGGATCCGGGGGCGGAGCGGCTGGATCATCGGTCCCGGGCCCAGCGGCTGCTGGACGGCCTGGTCGGTGCCTGCGGGATCGCCCTCGCGACCGGCGGCCTGCCCGCCGCGGGCGGGCTCCGGCCCCAGGTCATGGTCACCATCGATTACCGGGACCTGCTGACCCGGCTCGGCACCGCACCCGACGGCATCACCGCCGGTCAGGCAAGCACGACCTGCGGGGCGGACGAAACCGGTGCGGCCGGTCAGGCCGGCCGGCCAGGCGCGGGGGGCGAAGCCGGTGAGGCCGCCGGCCAGAGCGGCCCGGCAGAAGCTMAGGAAACGGCCGGTGCGGCGTTTCGGCCCGCGGGAGCGGTGCAGGAAACGGGATCGCTGCTGTTCACCGGACCCGTCACCGCCTCCACGGTCCGGAAGATCGCCTGCGACGCCGACATCATCCCSGTCYTGCTCGGGGGTGAGGGACGGATCCTGGACATCGGCCGGGCGTCCCGGATCTTCCCGCCTCACCTCCGCAAGGCCCTCATCGCCCGGGACCGGGGCTGTGCCTTTCCCGGCTGCACCATCCCCGCGCCCTGGTGCGAAGCCCACCACATCAGCTACTGGTCCCGCGGCGGAACCACGGGCGCGGAGAACGGCGCCCTGCTGTGYTCCCATCACCAYCACCTGATCCACAAAGAGGCGTGGACCATCCGGCTCCGGGCCGGGGTTCCCTGGTTCATCCCGCCACCCCACATCGACCCCGGCCAGAAACCCCGCCGCAACCACTACTTCACCCCCGCCCCACTCACCCGGGCCGCGTAACCGCGGCCTGGACAGAGACGGCATGATCGCGGCGATGATGCCGGCCGTGGCATCACGGACCCGGCAGAGACGGCAGGGCCCGCGGCCGTCCGCGGTGGCCACGGCCCCATGACGGCGACCCGGTTGGCGATGGCGGCTCCTCATGACGCCCGCACAACCGAGTCCCGCCCGGTTGCCAGGCCGCCTCACCACGGCCGCATGACGGCGGCCCGGACGGTTTAATGAAATGGCCCTCCCGCGCGCTCGGTGGACGCGGCGCGCCGCGGGCAGTCACCGGAAATCCTGCTTCAGTTTCACKGGTACGCGCGGCGTCCGGAGGAGTAAAATTCCTTCCGGGGGGCGGGCCTGGAAAGAGAATAGCCATGCTCAAGGATCAGCAAGTCGGCGCTGTGCTACCGGCGGCGGACATCGCCCGTGCACGGGGTTTCTACCGCKACAAGCTCGGGCTCGAACCCGACAACCCGGATGCCGAAGACAACCTGCAGTACACGTGYGGCGGCGGAACACGGTTCCTCCTGTACCAAACGCCTAACGCCGGCTCCGCCAAGAACACGCAGATCGGCTGGATGGTCGACGACCTGCCAGCTGCCGTTGCGGAACTCCKGGCCAATGGAGTCGTCTTCGAGGAATACGACTTCCCGGGCCTGAAGACTGAGGACGGAATTGCCTTTACTCCGGACGGGAGTTCGGCCGCATGGTTCCTGGACACCGAGGGCAACATCTTAAGCCTCAACCACATGGCGTAGTCACTACTCCACGGAACCTTGGGATGGCGCTTGCCGAAAGAGAGATTGCCGGACGTTGATGCCGGACGCCAATCCCTCTGGCCACGCCGGGCCCGGCGACGGCGCCCGAGCTTATGGATCGAACGCAAAGCCCGATGGTAAGGAGCGAGCACAAAGCCCGGTCGGGCMGCGAAACCGCGGCCCGACCGGGCTTTGTGTGGTCAGACGGCTACGCGTCCGTCCCGGCCGAGGTCCCGGCCGAGGTCCCGGCCGGGGTCCCGGCGGAGGCCGCAGGCGCGGCCCCGGCCTCCGGTTCCTCGGACCACGCCATGCTGGGGCCAATGGCGTCGATGGCCTGGGACAGGGGGATTCCCGAACCGTCGCGGCGGCCGTGCTMGCCCGGGAGGGAGCGCGCCACGCCCGCCGAAGAGGAAGCCTTGGCGGKACCGTGGCCGGCCCAGCCGAGGAGCAGCGTGTCCTCGCCCTTGAGGAAGCGGTGCGCCCGCACTCCAGCCGTGGCCMGGCCCTTGGCCGGGTATTCGGCCAGCGCAGTGACCTTGGCAGCCCCGGGGGCGGTGCCCGGCAGGGCGCCTTCGGTCCCAGCGATGGTCACGACGACGGCGGCGGCGTCGGCGGCGTTGGCGGTCCCGAAGAACAGCACCCGGTCCCCGCCAGCCAGCTTGATTCCGGCCATGCCGCCTGCGGTCCGGCCCTGCGGGCGGACGGCGGATGCACTGAAGCGCAGCAGTTGGGCCTGGCGCGTGATGAAGACGAGGTCGTCGTCGTCGGACCCCGCGGACGTAACACCCACCACGGTGTCCTTGTCCTTGAGCGCGATCACTTCCCAGTCCTCGCGGTTCAGCGGATAGTCCGGCTGCACCCGCTTGACCACGCCCTGGGCGGTTCCGATTGCGAGGACCTGGTCCAGGGGAACGAAAGCCACAAGCGACTCGCCCTTGAGGAGGGTGATGAAGCCCTTGGCCGGCACGCCGCCAGCCATGTTCGGAGTGCCCGACGTCGGCGGGAGCACGGGCATGTCCATGACCTGGAGGCGCAGCATGCGTCCCTGCGACGTCACGGCCGCGATCTCGCCGCGGGCTGATGTCTTGACCACGGAGGAGAAAACGTCATGTCGGGTCCGGGGACCTGCCTCGGCCAGGCTTTCCTGGTTGGACGTGCGGGCGATCTGACCGGACGCCGTGAGGATGGCCCAGCAGGGATCGTCCGCGATCTCGAGCGCCAGCGGCGCCGCCTTGCCCTTGGCCCCGGGGACGGCGCCCGCGGCGGCCGCGACGGTGGGGGAGACGGCCTCGGATTCCAGCAGCACCGTCCGTCGCGGTGTTCCGTACTTCTCCGCGATCTCGCCGAGTTCGTCTGAGACGAGGCCACGCAGCAGCGCGGGGGAACCCAGGATGGCCTCGAGCTCGGCGATTTCCCGGCGGAGCTCMTCCTGCTCCTTCTCCAGTTCGATCCGCGAGTACTTGGTCAGCTGCCGCAGCCGCAGTTCCAAGATGTAGTTGGCCTGGATCTCGGTGAGGTCGTAGATGGACATCAGCCGGGTCCGGGCCGCGGCAACCTCGTCGGAGGACCRGATGATCTGGATGACCTCGTCAATGTCAACAATCGCGATCAGGAGGCCCTCGACCAGGTCCAGGGGGTCCTTCTTCTTGCCCAGCCGGAAGGCCGTGCGGCGGCGTACAACGTTGATCCGGTGGTCCACATAGACCGAGAGCAGCTGCAGCAGCCCMAGGGTCTGCGGCTGGCCGTCCACGAGCGTGACGTTGTTGATGCCGAAGGAGTCTTCCATCGGGGTGTAGCGGTAGAGCTGCTGGAGCACCGCATTGGGATTGAAGCCGTTCTTGAGCTCAATGACCAGGCGCAGGCCGTGCTTGCGGTCCGTGAGGTCCACGATGTCGCTGATGCCGGTGAGCTTCTTGCCGTTAACGGCGTCCTTGATCTTCTCGATCACCTTCTCCGGCCCCACCATGTACGGCAGTTCCGTGACCACCAGGCCGGTGCGCCRGGCCGAGAGTTGCTCGATCTCCACCTTGGCGCGGGTCTTGAAGGAGCCGCGGCCCGTGGCGTAGGCGTCGCGGATGCCGTCCAAGCCCACGATCCGGCCGCCCGTGGGCAGGTCCGGGCCGGGGACGAACTTCATGATGTCCTCGAGCGTGGCGTCCGGGTTTTCKATCAGGTGCCGCGCCGCGGCGATGACCTCCACGAGGTTGTGCGGGGCCATGTTCGTGGCCATGCCGACGGCGATGCCCGTGGCGCCGTTKACCAGCAGGTTGGGGAACGCGGCCGGGAGTACGTCCGGCTGGGTCAGCTRGTTGTCGTAGTTGGGAACGAAGTCGACGACGTCCTCGTCGAGGTGGTCCGTGAGGGTCAGGGCCGCAGCCGCCAGCCGGGCCTCCGTGTAGCGGGGTGCGGCCGGGCCGTCGTCGAGCGAGCCGAAGTTGCCGTGTCCGTCGATCAGCGGCAGCCGGAGGGAGAAGTCCTGCGCCATGCGGACCATGGCGTCGTAGATCGCCGCGTCGCCGTGGGGGTGGAGCTTGCCCATGACCTCGCCCACGACGCGGGCGCTCTTGACGTGGCCCCGGTCCGGGCGCAGCCCCATGTCGCTCATCATGTACAGGATGCGGCGCTGCACGGGCTTCAACCCGTCGCGGGCGTCCGGGAGGGCCCGCGAGTAGATCACCGAATAGGCGTATTCGAGGAACGAGCCTTCCATCTCGGACGTGACATCAATATCGACGATGTTCTCTACGAATATTCCTGCGGAATCTTGGCTGGCGTCCCCTGCCGGGGGCGTGGTTTGGCGGCGTGCCATGGGGCTGGTGGGTCCTTCTGAGGGGGTGCTGAACGGGTACTGCGTAAGTTTATGACTAGGCTAAGCCTATGGTGGATCAGCCCTCGGACGGCGTATATCCGGAATATTGGGAAGCCGATGTTGTCCTGCGCGACGGCGGCACAGCACATTTGCGCCCCATCCACCCCTCCGATGCGGACGCGGTCCAGGCCTTCCATGTGGGCCAGTCCCAGAAGTCCATCTACATGCGCTTCTTCGCCTTCAAGTCCCGGCTGACCGGCAAGGAACTCAAGCGCTTCACCGAGGTGGACTACAAGGACCGGGTGGCCCTGGTGATCACCATCGGCGGCGAGATCCTGGGCATCGGCCGTTACGACCGGCTCAACGACCCGGAGGAGGCCGAGGTCGCCTTCAACATCGCCGACGCCCACCAAGGCCGCGGGATCGGCTCGATCCTGCTGKAACACCTCGCGGCCGCCGCCCGCGAAAACGGGATCCGCAAATTCAGCGCCGAAGTGCTCCCGGAAAACCGCAAGATGCTCATGGTGTTCTCCGACGCCGGCTATGACGTCAAACGGCACTTTGACGACGGCGTGGTCAGCCTCGAGTTCAACATCGATCCGACGGACAAATCCAGGGCCGTGATGGAATCCCGCGAGCACCGCGCCGAGGCCCGCAGCATCCAGGAACTGCTGGCCCCGTCCTCCGTGGCCGTGATCGGGGCGAGCCGCAAATGGGGAACCGTGGGCTACCAGTTGCTTGAGCACATCATCGAAGGCGGGTTCCATGGCCCGGTGTATGCCATMAACCCGGAGGCCCTGGAACTGGCCGGGATGCTCTCCTTCGCCCGGCTCTCCGAGGTGCCGGGTCCGGTCAAGCTCGCCATCATCGCGGTCCCGTATGACGAGGTCCCCAAGGTCGTCGAGGAATGCGGCGCCGCCGGCGTGAAGGGAATCGTGGTCGCCACCGCCGGGTACGGGGACGACGGCGAACGGGGCCTGGCCCGCCAGCGCGAACTCGTGCGGCAGGCCCGCGCCAACGGCATGCGCGTGATCGGGCCGGCCTCGTTGGGCATCGTCAACACCAACCCGGCCGTTTCCCTCAACGCCTCGATGGCGCCCGCGCTGGCCCGCCGCGGCGGCCTGGGGCTCTTCAGCCAGTCGGCCGCCATCGGCGTAGCCCTCTACGCCGCTTCCAGCCGCCGCAGGGTGGGCATCTCGACTTTCCTCTMCGCCGGMAACCGCGCCGACGTCTCCGGCAACGACCTGATGCAGTATTGGGAGGACGACGCCGACACCACGGCGGTGGGGCTTTATCTGGAATCGATCGGCAACCCGCGCAAGTTTTCCCGGCTGGCGCGACGCCTGGCCCGGACCAAACCCGTGATTGTGGCCAAGTCCGACGCCATGGGCCTGAACTTGCCGCCCGGGCACGCCGTCCGCACCACGCAGGCACCCCCTGAAGCCCTGGACGCCATGATGCGGCAGGCCGGTGTGATCCGGGTCKAGACCATCGAGGAGCTCATGGATGTCGCCCAGATCGTGTCCAGCCAGCCGCTGCCGAAGGGCCCCGGCATCGCCGTCTTCAGCAACTCGCGCSCCCTTGGCAAGGTGGTGGCGGACAGCGCCGCCGGGCAGGGGCTCGGCGTGGACCGGATCGTTGCCGACGTCGACCTCGACTCCGGCATGTCCCGCGCGCTGCCAGCCCTGCGGCGGAGCCTGCAGGAAACGCTGACGTCGGACACGGTGCACGCGGTGGTGGTGGCGCTGCTTCCGGCGCGCGGCCTCACTGTCGAAAAGATCGCCGGTGTGCTGGCGGAATGTTCCGCGGCTGCCGGCAAGCCGGTGGTTTCCGCGTTTAGCGGAATCCTTGATCCTTCCATTTACGTGGAGGGCATGGTCGGCGCGGAGCCGGAGCGGCCACAGCAGGCTCTGCTCACTCCGCYGGTACCCTGCTACTCCAACCCCGGCACGGCGGTGGCGGCACTGGCCGCCGTCGTGCGTTACGCCCAGTGGCTGGACCGGGACCAAGGCCTGTTCGTGAAACCCGAAGGCTGCCACCCGGACGCCGCCCGGGAAGAGCTGGAACAGCTGCTGCACAACGTGGGCGGGGAGCAGCTCGTGCGGCTGGACCAGGACACGGCCGCGCGGCTGCTGGGCCACTACGGCATCCGGGTGGTTCCGTCCGTCGGGTTCGAGACGGTGGAGGAGGCCGTCTCGGCGGCCGAGGGGCTCGGCTGGCCGGTGGTGCTGAAGACCACGGATCCCGCCCTGCGGCACCGGCTGGACCTCGGCGGCGTGCGGCTGGACATCCAGGATGCCGATTCGCTGCGCCGCAACGTACTGGAGATGCGGAAATCGCTGGAACGGTACGGCTCTCCGTCTCTGGAAGTACAGACGATGGTGCCGGTGGGGCAGGCCTGCACCTTCCGTGCCATCGAGGATCCGTTGCTGGGGCCGGTGATCTCCTTCGGCCTGGCCGGAGACGCCGTGAACCTGCTCGACGACTGGGCCCACCGCGTGCCGCCGCTTTCCGGTTCCGACGTCCACGACTTCGTCCKGGCGCCCCGGGCCTCGAGGAAACTGTTCGGGTACCAGGGCCTTCCCGCCGTCGACGTTGCGGCGCTGGAGGACCTCGCCGMCCGGCTCACACGGCTCAAGGACAACCATCCTGAGGTCGCGCTGGTGCACTTTAACCCCGTCCTCGCCGGGCCCGACGGCGCGTCCATCCTGGCCGCCGACGTCAGGATCGCCAATGCCGCCCAACGGACGGACACCGCGCGCCGCGCAATGCGCACTTAGGCCCGCGCCCCCGTCCCCGAAGCCCTTGTTCCGGACCGCGCAGTTAGCAAGTCCCCAGCCGATCTGTGAAAATGAAGACCATGAGCTCCCAGCCTCCAACACCCAAACCCCTGGCGACTGCCCCCGGACGCCAGACCGCGCACCACCATGGCCTCCATGACCACAGCGCGCAGGGCCAGAGCCTGGAAGGGTCCCTCCAGCAGGCCGGGTTCTACCCGCGCCTCGTGGCGGACGTTGTCGCCGATGCCCTGGACGGCCGCGATTGCGTGGCACACCTGGTGCACCTCGAGACGCACTTCGACCGTGCCGAGGTCCGCCGCCACATCACGGTCCTGGTGTTGACGGAGGACATGCTGGTCATCACTCATGTTGACGACCAGCAGCTCGACGAAGCCGGCGAGCAGACCGTCGCCCAGGTCTCCACCGAGTCCGTCCCCGTGACGCAGATCCGCTCGGTGGTCCTCAGCTACGTCTACGCCCAGCCTCAGGACTACAAGCCCTCTGACCCGGTCCGCGAGCTGACGCTGTCCATTGCCTGGTCCGGCGGCCAGCGCCTCGACATGGGGCCGGCCAGCTGCGGGGACCCGCAGTGCGAGGCCGATCACGGCTACAGCGGCACCATCGCGCAGGAGGACATCGTCCTGCGGATCAGCGCCGAAGCCGACGGCCTGCAGGCCGTGCAGGATGCCAAGCTCTTCGCCCGCGCCCTTCGTGCCGTCAACACCGGCTCCGCGGCACCGGTCYCGCACACCGGGCCCGGTCTGYCGCCCCGGCCGCGGATGGGTGTGTTCGGAAACCGCCTTAGCCGCGGCCATCAGCGCTGACATGGCTCACGTCCGTGAGCCAGGGGCTGCCCCGGTGACGGCGGCCGCCGGGTCCTTCCCGCTCCCGCCGGCTCCGGCGTTTKGTCACCGCTCGATCGCCGAGGTCCTGACGAGTGCCGCGGCGAGCCTGGGGGTCCCGGGCTTCGAGAACAAACTGCACCTGCCACCGGCCCAACGGGTCTGCGTGGTGTTGGCCGACGGGCTGGGGCGCAACCTGCTGAAGCAAAAGACCGCGCACACGCCGTTCTTGCGCTCGGTCCTTCAGGCGGGGCAGGGCAGCGTCCCAGTGTCCTTGGACTCGGCGTTCCCGTCCACCACGGCGGCGTCCCTTGCGAGCTTTKGCACCGGGCTCCCGGCCGGCCAGCACGGCATGGTCGGCTATGACGTCCTCGACCCCGACCAGGACCGGGTAGTGAACATGCTCGGCAACTGGGATGCCGGCGTCGACCCGCAGTCCTGGCAGCCGTTCCCCACCGTTTTTGAAAGAGCTGCCGACCACGTMGACGTCACGACGGTCAGCCTCCCGCAGTTCAGCACCTCGGCCATGACCCAGGCTGCGCTCCGCGGCGGGCGATTCGTCACCGGCATCACCTCACACGCCCGCACCGGCGCGGCGGCCGAGGCCATGGCCAGCGCCGGGCCCTCGCTGATGTACTTCTACGTCAACGAGCTGGACAAAGCCGGGCACCGCTACGGCTGCCAGTCTCCCCAGTGGGAGCACCAGCTCGAAGAGCTCGATGCCACCGTGAGCCGGCTCAACGCCACTTTGCCGCCCGGAACCTCCGTGCTGCTCACCGCGGACCACGGCATGGTCGACGTGCCGGAGTCCCAGCGGATCGACTATTCCGCAGATCCGGCGCTCATCGCAGGCGTGCGGCACACCGCCGGCGAGCCCCGGATGGTTCACCTGTACCTTGAGGACGGAACGGACGACGGCGCCCGTGCCCGCCTGCTGGAAGGCTGGCGGTCCCGCTTCGGGGACAGAATCTGGGCCTTCACCCGTGAGGAAGCAATCGCAGGCGGGTTGTTCGGTGACGTGCGCCCGGAAGCAGCCCTGCGGATCGGGCACGTCATGATCGCGGCCCGGGATTCGCTGGCGCTCTACGATACGCGCCGGGTCCGGCCCACGGCCCTGGAAGTTGTAGGCCAGCACGGTTCCCTCACCAAGGCCGAACGGGAAGTTCCGCTCCTGTGCTTCAAGGCTGACGGTAAGAAAGCGCCGCGCCGCTAAAGCACCGCGGTTGTCTTACTGGTCGTTGCGGGTCCCAAAGACGATTTCATCCCAGCTGGGAACACTCGATCTTTTCGGCTTGGCCGGCTGACGCTCCGGCTGGTCCGTACCTGCGTCATTCCGGGTAGCGCCCTGGGACTCGCGGTGCTGGCGGCGCGAGCTTCCGCCGCCGATCAGTTCGTCCAGTCCAGGGCTTGCAGTCGGGTTCTTGGCCGCCGGGCGAAGTTGCGAGGCCGCGATGGTGACTTCCCGCGTCTCGGTGCTGACGCCGTCGTGCAGCTTCAGGACGTCGTCCTCTTCGGGGATGCGCGGTGCCAGGGTCAGACGCGAGAGCATCGACGGCCGGCCGTCGCGGCGGCGCGTGAAGGCATCGGTCTCGACCGGGGCGGCCGCTTCCGCCGAAGGAGTAGCTGGCTGCCCGGGGTCGGTGATATCCGGATTGACGTCGTCAGACTCAACGGCCGCGGGGACGGACTCCGGTTCAGTATCCTGCGAAATCTCGGACGCCTCGGCCAGCTCCGCCAGTTCGGCTATCTCGGGTACCTCGGCGGGCCGGGGATGGGCCGCAGGGACCCCGTTGGTCAGGAGCATGGCGAGCGCGTCGTCGGCGTCCTCGTCCACCCCGATCCGGTGACCCCGGCGGGAACGCAACATGTCCAGCAGCCCGTCGGCGTCCTGTTCCTGGTGGATCCGGTCCTGCTGAAGCAGCATCTGATGGATGATGCTGTGCTGGCCTGTCGCCGTCCGGGCTGCGGCCTCGGCGTCGGTTTCGAAGTCAAAGGGYCGATCGGAAACGGCGGTAAGCCGGCGCGTCGGAACGGGGCCTTCGAGCGGCTCGAGTTCGCTCAGCTGCTGGGCCCAGCGGTTCGCGTTGTGCAGCGACTTCCGGGCGGGGTGGAAGGTCCACATGGCCGGCGGTTCCTCGCCGATCCCGGCCGGGCCGCCGGGCTTGGGCTCGAAGCGGGCCACCACGTTCCAGCTGCCGTCGGGACGCCGCCAGGAGTCCCATTCCAGAGTTGAAGGTTCGACGCCGTAGGCCTTCAGTCGGTGCTCGACCATGTCGCTGAGGGAAGCCGGGTTGTCCCCGAATACGGACCGGTAGATGTCGTGGCCCGGGGCGGGGGAGGCTACCTCCACCTTGCGCGCCTGTTCGGCGATGTACTCGCGCTCGGCGAGGACGGGCCCTTCATAGCGCTGAACTTTTTCCAGCGGAATGCCGGACATTTCCGCCACTTCGGTGGCGGTGGCTCCGTTCCGGATCCTGGTCTGGATATCCCGCGKAGACATGGCAATGGGGGCCGCGGMCGCGCTGGAAGCGGCCTTGGCCGCCGTCCGGTTGGCTGCCACCCGAAGTGCTTCATCGATCGGCAGCTGGAACATCTCGCCGCCGGTGCCGCTCAACAGGAGATGCTCTCCGTCGTCGTGGACGCCTACAAGCCGTAGATCCTGCATACAAATCCTCCACCCTGGCATTACTAACAATCGAAACTCTGCCACCAGCGGGACGCATTTCGGGTTAGGACGGTAGGCGCGCCGTGATTTTCCGCGACTTTCCGCCGGTTTTGGCCGGTCTGTGGAAGATAACGGGAGGAAGGGAGCGGCGGGCTCTGGCGTTCGGCAGGAGCTTAAGCAAAAATGACCGACACCGGGCACAAAAACCGCATGTCCGGCGTTGACATCGGAGAACCGCTCCGGGGGCCCAGGGTCACAAGCCTGGCAGGACCATTTGGGACGGCGAACCATTTGATCAAATTGAGCAAATTGGTCACATCGATCGAATCGAACGAATGCGGAGTGTGAGCAACAAATAATGGCGACTGATTACGATGCGCCGCGCAAGACCGAAGAAGACCTCAGTKAGGATTCCATCGAGGCTCTGAAGGTGCGGCGTACGGAGAAGCCTTCCGCTGTGGTGGATGAAGATGAGTCCGACCTCGCCGAAGGCTACGAACTTCCCGGCGCTGACCTGTCCGGGGAGGAACTGCTGGTCCGGGTCCTGCCCGCCCAGGCAKACGAATTCACCTGTGCCTCCTGCTTCCTCGTCCGCCACCGTTCGCAGATTGCCCGCGAAAAGGACGGCCTCAAGTACTGCAAGGACTGCGAGGGCTAGGCTCCCGGCAACCAGTGCCAGTTAGGAATTGAGTKCGGCAAGCAGCTGCTCCGGGTGGCGGGTGGATGTGAGCCAGTAGGGAGTGCGGTCCGAGGGGTCCTCGATCTCGATCCGGACCACCGGATCCACCCAGCCGCGGATACATAAGAACGCCAGGCCGTTTAGGCGTGTGCCGCGTTCCGCCGTCGCCTCCTTGCCCCGGAACGCCGTCGCCTTGCCCAGGAACCCGCGTTCGATCGTGGCGCGGCCCACCTTCAGGGTCGTCTTTGTGACGGTGATCGACGGCGTGGACAGCACCAGAAGTACAGAGATGACGACGAAGAGCACGATGGCTGCGGTAATGCCGGCCCAGATGCTGATTGGCGCCAGCATGAGGATTCCGGCGCTGGAGAGCCCCGCMGACACAAGCCAGATCCAGAAGTTCGGCCAGAGCTTCTCGGCGTACAGGACAGTGGAGTCGCTCGGGGCACTCTTGGGGGCAGGCGCAGCTGCGCTGGATTCGGGCATAAGCCCAGCTTTCCATCTTTCGCGGGCTATTTCATCTCGGCTTCGCCCGGCTCGAAGTCCGCGCCAGCCCCGCTCCTACCCGGCGGCCCACACGCGCGGCCGGGTAGGAGGGTGCGCGCGGGCGGCTAGGACGATACTCGCCGCTGGCGTTAGAGTGAGGGACTGTGACTGAAGAAAACACCGCCGTCGCCGGGGCTGCACCAACGGCCCGCGATGCAGAGTATGGAACGCCCACCTTGACGGTACAGCTGAAGATGCTCGACGACGGGCTCGAGCCGCCGTCGTACGCGCACCCGGGCGACGCCGGCGCCGACCTTCGCGCCCGCGAGGACGTGGTCCTTGCGCCGGGGGAGCGCCGCCTGGTTCCAACCGGGGTTTCTATTGCGCTCCCGGACGGCTTCGTTGCGCTCATCCACCCCCGGTMCGGCCTTGCCACAAAGCACGGTCTGACTGTTGTGAACGCCCCCGGCACGGTCGACGCCGGCTACCGCGGAGAAATCGCGGTGACACTGCTCAATACGGACCGGGACGAGGCGATCGAGCTGCGGCGCGGCGATAGAATTGCACAGATGGTCATTCAGCGCGTGGAGTACGCACGGTTCCTCCCCGTCGAGKAACTGGACGGCTCGGTCCGAGGCGGAKGCGGCTTCGGCTCCACCGGCGGTTTCGGCGGACCGGCCTGAGTACAGGTTCCGGCCTGGCCACGAGGGTCATCCGGGATTCTGCAGTGCCGCACACAGCGCTGCAACAAGATCAGCGGTGCAGGGAAAATTGAGCAGGCGGCTGCCGGGTAGCGGACGGCCACGCAGGCAGGCGCCAGGACGGCGCCGCGCGGCGGCACAGAATCACAACTAAGGAGACAACCCCATGGTTTTTGGGCGTGGCAAGAAAGCCAAGCAGGAACAGCTGACAGGGCCGGACACGGATCAGGAAGCTGTTGTTGACGGCACGGCGACTGTGGACGGCACGAAGCCGGCCKGCAACGCASCCAAGACCGCGGGCMGGGCCTCGACGGGTCCCTTCGACGTCTCGGAAATCGAGGACCAGGACGGCTACGTGGACCTTGGTGCGCTGCTGATCACCCCCCGCGAGGGCCTCCAGCTCCGCCTGGAAGTTGAAGAGGCCACCCAGCGGGTCGTAGCCGTCACGATGGACCTGGAGGGGTCGAGCCTTCAGCTTCAGGCTTTCGCAGCCCCCCGCTCAGAGGGCCTGTGGGACGAAATCCGTGAACAGATCGGCCAGTCGGTCGGCAGCCAGGGCGGCCAGGTCGAAGAGATCGAGGGCAGCTTCGGCACCGAGCTCGTGGCCAAGCTCCCTGCAGGCGGCGCGGACGGCAGCCAGGGCTACCGCGTGGCTCGCTTCATCGGCGTCGACGGCCCGCGCTGGTTCCTCCGCGGCGTCTTCGGCGGCGAGGCGGCACTGGACCGCGACTCCGCGGCMGGGCTCGAAGGGCTCTTCCGGCAGATTGTCGTCGTCCGCGGCGAGAACCCCATGCCGCCGCGCGACTTGCTGCAGCTCCGCCTTCCCAAGGACACGGCGGCCGCGCCCTCCCCGCAGGCGGCCCCCGAATTCGAACAGCCCGAACGCGGACCGGAGATAACCCAGATTGGCTGAAGCCGCCGGCAAGAAAGCGACCGCCGCCGTGCCGGTCCGGGACCTGCCGGACCGCGGACGGGTGCTATGCCACGGCTTCATCGAGTCCGTCACGTACGTGCCGGCCAACCAGGTGGCCGCCTTCACCGCCATCGTGATCGATCACGACGCGCCAGCCCCGGTCTCCCGCTTCCTGGGGGCCGGCGCGAAGGGCGGCGCCGGTACCGAGGCGGCCGGCAGCCTGCCCGCCACCGTGTCCACCCACCGCGTGCGTCCCGGCGCGCAGCGCCAGCGGCCCGCGGGCCCCAAGGACCGGCTGCGCGTCGTATGGCTGGGGCGCCGACGGATTCCCGGTGTCGACGCCGGCACAGAACTCCGGCTCGAGGGCATGGTCACCATCCGTGACGGACTGCCCACCATCTTCAATCCGCGCTACGAAATACTGTCCCGCCAGGAGGAGCAATGACCCTGCCCGAACACCCCGAGCGGACCCCCCGGCGGGAAGACAGGGAAGCGGACCCGCGGGAGCCGGGGGAATCCGCCGGCACCGACCAGGACATTTCCCGGCCCGTCGCGTCCCAGCCGACTCTTTCGCAGCCTATTGCTTCGCAGCCGACAGTCTCACAGCCTATTGCTTCGCAGCCGACAGTCTCACAGCCCGTCGCTTCCCAGCCTATTGCTTCGCAGCCGACCGTGGCCCAACTTGCGGGCGACTATGCGGCGAAGGCCGGCCTGCACCGGTCGAGCAACGGCAATATTGACGTACTCAAAAGCGCCGGCGGCATCCAGGGCATCGCGGAGAGCATCCTGCCGGGCCTCGTCTTCCTGATCGCCTTCACCATCGACCGGGAGAACCTGTCGGTGGCCGTCATCGCTTCCGTGGCGGTGGCCGCCGCCTTTACCGTGGCCAGGCTGGTCCAGCGCAAGCCCCTGACGCAGGCACTGGCGGGGTTCATCGGCGTCGGGCTTTCCGCCTGGCTTGCCACCTCGACGGGAAAAGCGGAGAACTTCTATGTCCTGGGGTTCTTCACCAACATCGGCTACATCCTGGCGATGTCCATCTCCGTGGCCGTGCGCTGGCCGATCGCCGGCCTGCTCTTTGGCTTCATCCGCAACGAGGGCCTGGACTGGCGTAAAGATCCGAAGCGGGTGAAGGCTTACGGGATCGGCACGTGGGTGATTGTTTCCGTGCTGGTCCTGCGGCTCGTGGTGCAGGTGCCGCTCTACTTCATGGGGGAAGAGGGCCTCGCCGCCCTCGCCACCACCCGGCTGCTCATGGGTGCCCCGCTCTACATCCTCGGCGTCTGGATTGCCTGGCTGCTCACGCGGCCCGCGCCGGTGTTGGCCGACGCAGAAGCCGAAACAAAATAGCTCGACTAACCGCTTGCGCTATCAGTTGTGGCTGTTCCCAGTCCTGAGAACAGCCACAACTGATAGCGCAACTGTGGTTTAAAGCCTGTCAGCCGTCGAAGCCGTCGTCTCCGGCCGGCTGGGTMACGTGGCCGTGCTGGTCCGAGGTCACCGGGTGCTGATCATCGAACGGGGACTCGGGCGCCAGCAAGGCGCGGAGGTCGTCCTCGGCCGCGATCGTGGTCACGAAGAACAACTCGTCGCCGCCGTCGATCACGTCGTCGCGGCTGGGCGTGATGGGTGCCTGGTCGCGCAGGATCGCTACCAGGGTGGAGTCCTCGGGCCACTGGACATCGCCCACGGTCAGGCCAATCACGTGGGAATCATGCGGGACCGTGAACTCCACCAGCGAGGACACCCCGGTCTGAAGCGTCAGCAGCCGGACCAGGTCGCCGATCTCCACCGCTTCCTCCACCAGGGCGGTCATGAGTTGCGGGGTGTTAACCGCGACGTCGACGCCCCAGGAATCATCGAACATCCAGTCGTTCTTCGGATTGTTGACCCGGCCGACGGTCCGCCCCACGCCGAATTCCGTCTTGGCCAGCAGTGAGACCACAAGGTTGACCTTGTCGTCACCGGTGGCGGAAACCACGACGTCGGMGTCCTCGAGTTTGGCGTCCTGCAGCGTGCTCAGCTCGCAGGCATCACCGACCAGCCAGTGGGCGCCGCGCAGCCCGCTGCGGCCGATGACCTCCGGCTTCTCATCGATCAGCAGGATTTCGTGCTTGTGGGCCAGCAGTTCACGGGCGATCGAGGATCCGACGCTTCCGGCACCGACGATGACGACTTTCACTTAGGACTCCTTGGCGGGGGACTTGGCGAGAATATGGCCGACCTCGGAGCTGCGGTCCACGTTCAGCATGGMGTGGACGGTGTCGCCGTCCTGGTAGGACATGCCGGCGGCGGGCAGGGTCCCCTCGCCGAACCGGGTCAGATACGCGACCCGGATGCCGGCGGCTTTCTCGATTGACGTGATCGGGTGCCCGATCCAGCCGGGGTTGAGGTCCACCTCGGCGAGGACCAGGCGGCCCGAGGGCTCGCGGAAATCGCCGGCGAYGTGCTGTTCCGGCAGGATGCGGCGCAGCACCTGGTCGGCACTCCAGCGGACCGCGGCCACCGTGGGGATACCCAGGCGCTGGTAGATTTCGGCGCGGCCCGGATCGTAAATCCTGGCCACGACGTGGGGAACGTGGAAGGTCTCGCGGGCTACCCGGGTGGCGAGGATGTTGGAGTTGTCGCCGCTGGAGACCGCCGCGAACGCGTAGGCTTCCTCGACGCCGGCCCGCTTGAGGGTCTCGCGGTCGAAGCCGACCCCGGTGACCTTGCGGCCGGTGAAGCCCGCACGGAGCCGCCGGAAGGCACGGTCGTCCTGGTCGATAATGGCCACGGAATGGCCGGCTTCCTCGAGCGTGTGTGCCAGGGTTGCCCCGACACGGCCACAACCCATGATCACGAAGTGCGCCACATGGGCCTCCTCTTGGTTCTGCGTCTKATACTGCGTAAAACTCTACCGGCCACGGGACGCACGAAGGCCAAGGCCGCGGGCCTCCTGGCGGATCATTGCGCACGCCGACTTCGCCGTCATGACATCGCGTCCGAATCAGACTAGCTTTGTGTGGTGCTGACAATTTTCAATGCCGTGAAGCGGGTGCTGGTAGGCAAGCCCTTCCGGAACGACCGTCTGGCCCACACGCTCTTGCCGAAGCGGATCGCGCTACCCATTTTCGCCTCGGACGCACTGTCTTCCGTGGCCTACGCGCCGGATGAAATCCTCCTGACCCTGGCCCTGGCCGGCGTGAGTGCCGTCGCTATCTCGCCGTGGGTTGGCCTCGCCGTCATGGTGGTGCTCCTGACCGTTGTGGCCTCCTACCGCCAAAACGTCCACGCCTATCCCTCCGGCGGCGGCGACTACGAGATCGCCAACGTGAACCTGGGCAAGTATGCGGGCCTCACCGTGGCCGCCGCGCTGCTGGTTGACTACGTGCTGACCGTGGCCGTCTCCATGTCATCGGCCGCGACCTACCTGACCACCGCGGTTCCCTCCCTGCATGGCCAGCAGGCCGCAATTGCCACCATCGGTGTTGTGATCCTGGCCCTCGTGAACCTTCGCGGCATCCGGGAAGCCGGCAGTGTCTTTGCCGTACCGACCTACATCTTCATGGCCTCCATCCTTGGCATGACCGCCGTCGGCATCTTCCAGGCCGTGACCGGCCAGCTGGGCCAGGCGCCGTCGGCGGCCTTCACGATCGTGCCGCAACCGGAATTCGATCAGGGTCTCGTCGGGCTGGCCGGCGCGTTCCTACTGCTGCGCGCCTTCTCTTCCGGCGCCGCGGCCCTAACCGGCGTCGAGGCCATCAGCAACGGCGTGCCCAACTTCAAGAAGCCCAAGAGCAAGAACGCGGCCACCACGCTGCTGCTGCTCGGCGTCATTGCCTCCGCCATGCTCGCCGGCATCATCTACCTGGCCAACGCCACCAAGGTGCACATCGTGCAGGATCCGGCCACGGAATTCCTCCTGAACGGCAAGCCCCTGGAGGAGGGGTACATCCAGAACCCGGCCATCAGCCAGATTGCGCAGACCGTTTTCGGCGCGGGTTCCATCCCGTTCTACATCGTGGTGGCCGCCACCGGCGTCATCCTCGTGTTCGCCTCCAACACGGCGTTCAACGGCTTCCCGGTGCTTGGCTCCATCCTTGCCCAGGACGGCTACCTGCCGCKACAGCTGCGCACCCGCGGCGACCGGCTGGCCTTCAGCAACGGCGTCCTGGCCCTGGCGGCGGGCGCCCTGGTACTGATCATTGCGTTCAACGCCGACGTCACAAAACTCATCCAGCTCTACATCGTGGGCGTCTTCATCTCCTTCACGATGAGCCAGCTGGGCATGATCCGGCACTGGGGCCGGGAACTGAAACTGTCCAAGGACTCCGCGGTGCGGCTGCGCATCATCAAGTCCCGCACCATCAATACCGTCGGCTTCGGCATGACCGGCCTGGTGCTGGTGATCGTCCTCATCACCAAGTTCACGCAGGGCGCCTGGATTGCGCTGCTCGCCATGTTTGTGCTGTTCCTGATCATGTGGAGCATCCGGGCGCACTACGACAACGTGGCCAAGGAACTCGCCGTGGACGAGGACTCCTCGCCGCGCGCCCTGCCCACCCGTGTGCACGCAGTGCTGCTCGTCTCCCACGTCCGCAAACCCGTGCTGCRCGCCCTCGCCTACGCCCGTGCCTCCMGCCCGTCGCGGCTGGACGCMATCACCGTGGACATCAGCCCGGAGGAGACCGAGGCGACGGTCGCCGACTGGGAGAAACTCGAAATCCCGGTGCCCCTGACCGTGCTGGCAAGCCCGTTCCGCGAAACCGTGACTCCGATCATGGAGTACATCAAGAACATGCGCCGCGATTCGCCGCGCGACCTGATCGTGGTCTACATCCCGGAGTACGTGGTCGGCAAATGGTGGGAGCAACTGGTCCATAACCAGACCGCCCTGCGCATCAAGACCCGGCTGCACTTCGAGCCCGGTGTCATGGTGGCCAGTGTGCCGTGGCAGCTGAAGTCGTCCGAAGAAGCTAAGAAACTGCAGGATATCCAATGACCCCCGACACCCGGACGCACACCCACACCGAGCTCGTCGTCGACGTCGGGCCCGTCGCCCACGGCGGGCACTGCGTGGCCCGGCACGAGGGCCGCGTCGTGTTCGTCCGCCACGGCATTCCCGGCGAGAAAGTCCGCGTCCGGCTCACCGACGACGGCCCGTCCGCCAAATTCTGGCGTGCAGATGTGGTGGAGGTCCTGGAACCGTCGCCGGACCGCGTACCGCATTTCTGGGACCTCGCCGACTCCGGCCGTTCATGGTCTCACCGCCATCCGCCGGTCGGCGGTGCCGAACTTGGTCACATCTCCCTGGCACGCCAGCGCAGCCTCAAGGCCGAGGTCCTGGCCGAACAGCTTAAGCGGCTGGCCGGCGTCGACCTTTCGCCCACGGGGCAGATCACCGTCGAAKCCGTCGGCACTGCCGCCGGGGGCAACACCGCGGAAGACGCGGCGGAGCGCACGGGACCTGACACACGGGACGGCGATGCCCCGGTGGCCGGCCTGGGCTGGCGGACACGCGCCGCCTTCGCCGTGACCCCCGCAGGCAAGCTCGGCATGCACGCCCACCGCTCCGACGCCATCCTGCCCGTGCGGGAGATGCCGCTGGCCGTGKACGGCATCAACGCACTCCGACTCTGGGATATCGACCTGCAGGGTATCGAGCGGGTCGAGGTCGCCGCCCCGGCGAACGGCTCCCGGCCGCTCGTGCTGCTGGTGCCCGCCCCGGGGACCAGGTCCAAGCGGCTCAGCAGCATCCTGGCGCAGCTGCCCGACGACGTCTCGGTGGCCAGTTTGCACCCGACCACCGGCGAGGTCCTCCAACTGCGCGGCCGCACCTATGTCCAGGAATCTGCGGCCGGCCACGACTACCGGGTCACCGGCGACGGCTTCTGGCAGATCCACCGGGCCGGCCCGGACACGCTCGTCGGGGCCGTGACCGGCTTCCTGCACGACGGCGGTTACCTCGCGCCGGGCTCCGTGGTGGCCGACCTCTACGCCGGGGCCGGGCTGTTCACGGCGCCCCTGGCCGATGCCGTGGGCGTGACGGGCTCCGTGCTCTCGGTGGAGGGGGCGCCGGGAACCAGCCGCGATGCGCGCAAGAACCTGCATGACGCCGCCCAGGTGGAAATTGTCCAGGGCCGCGTGGAGCGGGTGCTCAGGCAGAAACCCCGCAACTTTGACGCCCTGATCCTGGATCCGCCGCGTGCCGGGGCCGGCAAAGCCGTGGTCAAACAGCTGATCGACGCCGGTCCCCGGGCCATCGCCTATGTGTCCTGCGATCCGGCGTCGTTCGCCCGCGACCTCGGCTATTTCCGGCAGGGCGGCTGGGGGATGGCGGCGCTGCGCGCCTTCGACCTCTACCCGCACAMCCACCACATGGAGACTGTGGCGTTACTGACTCCCCAACCGTGATGCTACTAGGATGGGCGTAGTAGTCCGTCGTCGCGCTCCATCAACACTGCTGTTAKTGAGACTGCCGTTAACGAGAACGGCTGTTCCCTGTGTTCCGTACCTGCATTGCGTACCACTRTGTAMTGATGCCTGTATTAGTTAGGCAGACCTAACTAGCAAGGGTTCAGCGGCGCGACAAAGATGAAACTGTTGCGAGAGGAGTCCTGCGATGAGCATTGTGGACAGCTTCGGTTCAAAAGGCAAACTTAATGTAGCCGGAACCGAATACGAAATTTTCCGGTTGAACTCCGTCGAAGGTGCAGAAAACCTTCCGTTCAGCCTCAAGGTATTGCTTGAAAACCTGTTGAGGACCGAGGACGGTGCCAACATCACGGCCGACCACGTCCGTGCACTGGCAGGCTGGGACCCCAGCGCCGAGCCCGACACCGAGATTCAGTTCACGCCGGCGCGCGTGATCATGCAAGACTTCACCGGCGTGCCCTGCGTCGTTGACCTCGCCACCATGCGTGAGGCTGTCAAGGAGCTCGGCGGTGACCCGAAGCGGGTCAACCCGCTGGCACCGGCCGAAATGGTCATTGACCACTCCGTCCAGATTGACGCCTTCGGCAACTCCGGCGMACTGGAGCGCAACATGGAGATTGAATACCAGCGCAACGGTGAGCGCTACCAGTTCCTGCGCTGGGGCCAGACGGCATTTGATGACTTCAAGGTTGTCCCCCCGGGCACCGGCATCGTGCACCAGGTCAACATCGAGTACCTGGCCCGCACCGTCATGACCCGTGAAGTTGACGGCGTGGTCCGGGCGTACCCGGACACCTGCGTGGGCACCGACTCGCACACCACCATGGTCAACGGCCTGGGCGTGCTGGGCTGGGGCGTTGGCGGCATCGAGGCCGAGGCTGCCATGCTCGGCCAGCCGGTCTCCATGCTCATCCCGCGCGTCGTGGGCTTCAAGCTCACCGGGTCCATCCCGGCCGGCGCCACCGCCACCGACGTCGTCCTCACCATCACCGAGCAGCTGCGCCAGCACGGTGTGGTKGGCAAGTTCGTGGAGTTCTACGGCGAAGGCGTCGCGGCTGTGCCGCTGGCCAACCGCGCCACCATCGGCAACATGAGCCCCGAGTTCGGCTCCACCGCCGCGATGTTCCCGATCGACGACGTCACCCTCGACTACCTGCGCCTCACCGGCCGGTCCGAAGAGAACGTCGCCCTCGTCGAGTCCTACGCGAAGGAACAGGGCCTCTGGCACGATCCTTCCAAGGAGATCAAATTCTCCGAGTACCTCGAGCTGGACCTGTCCACGGTTGTTCCGTCGATCTCCGGCCCGAAGCGCCCGCAGGACCGCATCATCCTCACCGAGTCCAAGGCGCAGTTCCGCGA